>JABJKH010000035.1 GCA_018660465.1 Rhodospirillaceae bacterium | reverse complement strand
TGCCGTCATCAGGATGTGAGATAAGGAGTATAGCAATTGCTGATTTAGATTGAAGGTCACGGCTTTGCCGTCCTGGGCCTTAAACGTATACGACGTGACATCCCCCTTCGGCGTATAGGTGATCGAATTTGGTAGCATCGGTGTTTCGCCCAGCGGATATATTAGGTCTAGGCCTTTATATTCGGTTTTGAAGTCCGCCGTTTCGAGGGCTTCTTTTTCCTGAAATTCCATTACCGCTTTTTTAGTTGTGGGTTCCGCATGCTGAGCAACCTCCGGCTTGCCTTGAATGGATTTTTGAATGGTTTGCCAGAACAACTGAACGAACCGGCGGGTCAGCCACAAACGATACGCCGTCTGGCCGCTGGTGCTGAGTTCCAGAATGAGCCGGTCCTCTTCAGGCGAGTACCTGCAATTGATTTGTTGCAACTGGTCGGACAACCGCCCCTCCTCGGCAAAACCTACTTAGGTGCCGATAGTACCAATCTCCATAACTGTAACAAACCAATTTTCCCTGATTCAACAATCGAGCCCCACACTTAATTGCATACAAAACATTCAGTTATTTTAGCAACTTGGGTTCGTAGAGCTGTTACAATGCGTTGAATTCTACATTGGATTAAATTTTTTGGAAATTTGCCCTATGCAGGATACAAGAATTTTAGTCGGCGTTTTCGTGATGTTAGTGTTGGGTCTGACTTGGTCGGGACCCGCCCTTACTCATTCGCCTGAAACATCTGACAAAGAATCGATGCGTTCTATGAAAGAATGCCTCGCACTTCCTCATTCCTATAAAAAAATGGTCTGTCTGGAACCTCACTTCCGCGCGCTAACCCGCACCCAAACTGCCGAAATTGCTTTGCTAAAGGCAAAAAAGTTTCAACGAACAGACAATATTGATGACTGTCACCTGATCGCACATTTCATCGGCGAGGAAGTTTTGAACAAACATTCTGCTGATCTCGGTAAGGCGCTGGCGGAGTGTTCGATGGACTGTAACCAAGGCTGCGTTCACGGTGCCGTTCAAACCTATATTTCGGAAAAGAGCGATACAGACAATATTACCGCCGATTTAATCAGCGTTTGCGACACGGTATCATATGACAATCGGTTGCGTAGACAGTGTATCCACGGTGTGGGACATGGACTTCTGACAGGCGGCCTTATGCCGATTGCCGAAGCGATAGAGAGTTGCCACCGTTTTAAGGGCGGAGAAATTTCAATCTGCCTGGGCGGAATGTTCATGGAGAACATGCAATCGCACCTTTTGGTCCCAGAGGCCGAACTTCGCGCTGAGTTACCGAAGATCTGCAATGAGGTCGCCCAGATGGGAAATGAACGCTATCTTCGCTGGTGCGCGGACCATATTGGTGGAGGCTTGATGTTCTATACAGGTCACGACCTTGAAAAGAGCTACCGCCTTTGCCGACTATTGCCAGCGGATCAACGCCCGATGTGCGTGGTCGGCATATTTGGAGAATCAAAAGACGTGTTAGAGAACCTACGCTAGAGTACTCTAAGAACGTCTTTTACATCTTCCGAAGCGTGCGTTGAGCCAAGAATGTTCGGCGTTTCCCTTAAATTCCGTCAAAATTGATTCGCCGCTATCCTCAGGAATAAAGAGTACGAATTTCCAGAACTTATTTTCAAAAATGATTGTATGTTCAGGTTTCTCTAGGGGAGACTTAGCGGCGGCGACTGACTTAGTGGCGGCGGTGATCTTAAAAATATATTTGTTTCGCAGTTCCAAATTGGCGTCGCGGTCGGCAATTTCCTCGGGAAAATTCGGTTTTGCCATATAAAAGGCTTTGACGCGCTTTTTTTCATGATCTGAAAGCCGGTAAACGTTGGTCCAAGAAACTGTGTGGGTGCCAAGGTCAACAATGGCCCCTTCCAAATTTTCAAGGCCGCGCACCCTATCGACCTTGCAGTGATTGCGACGACCAGGCGTATCCGTTACCGAATTGAAAACAATGTCCGGATGCATCGTGCAGGAGGCTTCGTTGGCTTTTCCGTCAGGTGCATTCTCTTGAAGAAATTGGCAGTCAAACACCTGAGCACGCGCGAAATCGGCCGTCAGTATAACGTTGGCAAATATTATGAATGCGCCCGCCAATCTTCCGAATTGCACGAACACAACCCTGCCGAATCCCCGAAGAAATTCCACGGACCATTTCTTTGTAAAAAATTCGTGCCATTCAAGGGGATTAAAAGACCCTATCACGGATGAGTTAACACTAATGGCTTGCGTTTAGCAGCCAGGGTTATCCGTCGGACACCTATTGGAGTGGTCTTTTGCCAACACGTCGGACGACGAAACAAATGAAGCCGCCGCAAAGGCAAAAAGGAGCGCCGCCATAATGATCCGTATCTTCGTCATAATTATCCCCTCTAATTTAAACTGTGGTATGACTCAAACATCCGTCGCGAGAGGGTACATGAGTACACTACGCTAGGTCAATTTAAATGGGACACAACGCAGGATGCATGAAAATATTCTAAAAACATTAGGAACCGCCATCATTGCATTCGGGATTGGCACTGCTCAGGCTTTGGCGGCGAATGAGCCCTTAGCGCTCGATCCAATTTTACGTATCGAAGCGGGCATGCATACGGCCCCAATCCTTCGCGTCGTCGTCGATAAGGACGAACGTATCATGGCAACTGTATCGCTGGATAAGACCGTTCGTATTTGGTCAGTCAATGACGGCACCCTGTTGCGCACGATTAGGGTCCCTGTTGGTGGCAGCTATGAAGGAGCGCTCTATTCACTGGATATCTCACCCGATGGCACGCGCATCGTCACCGGCGGCTGGACCGGAAATTGGAACGGTGGCTGGAGCATTTATGAGTTCGATGTCGCTACTGGCGAGATGACTCGTCACGTGACCAAGGTTCCCAACCGGGTTAATCATATGGCCTATTCACCGGACGGGAAGTACCTCGCCGTATCGATGAAACATCCGGTGGGGGATACAAAAGATGGCGAGGGGCTCCGTATCTATAATACCCACGATTTCAGCGTAAAAATGGATGATACTGATTTTGACAGCGACAGCGTCTGGGCTGAATTCGCGCCAGATGGGCGCCTATTGGTCACCGGGCTCGACGGTTACTTACGGCTCTACGACAAGACATTTAAGAATAAAATTAAGAAAAAGGCCCCCGGTGGAGAATGGATCGTCGCCGCCAGTTTCTCGCCTGATGGAAAATATATTGCCATGGGCTATGGAGATTCTGCCCGGGTCGATATTGTTTCCGCCAAGACTTTAAAATACCTAAAAAAGGCCAACACTCGAGACATTAAAGAAGGCCATGTTTCCCGCGTCGCATGGTCGCCGGACGGGAAGTACCTTTACGCCGGCGGTCGTTACGATAAGGGAGGCTGGAATCCAATCCGTCGTTGGTCGACGAAGTCGATGCGCCGCTATGTGGAATATTCAGCCGTCAAGAACGCCGTCATGCAAATTCTGCCTTTGAAAGACGGACGGGTTATCTTCATCGGCCGCGACCCGGTCTTCGGCGTTATCAATCAAGCGAACCGTAAAGTCTACACCAAGGGGGCCGCATCCGCCGATTATCGCGACAATCATGAGGGCTTTTTAATTTCCAAAGATGCGACGACCGTCGAATTTGCATACGATTCCTTTGGCAATCGTCCGGCCCGGTTTTCGTTATTACAACGCAAGTTAACAATCGATCCGCCGGATGAAGCCAAAGGACTCATCCCCTTTGTCATGGAAGCCGACGGTCTAGACATCGCGGACTGGTTGAGCACCTATAAACCGCTCTTAAATGGCACCCCGTTACAGATGATGGAGCACGATCATTCCAACGCCATGGCCATCGCACCGGATGGGCAGAACTTTTTCCTCGGCACGTCGTGGCATCTAATTCAATTCGACCGCGCCGGAAAAATCATCTGGCGGTTTCGCTCTAAGGCAGAAGTCTGGGCGATTAACCTGACGCCTGATAGCAAACTGGTCGTGACCGCACTTGGCGATGGAACCATCCGCTGGCACCGGCGCAGCGATGGTCAAGAACTGCTTGCCTTCTTCCCGCACCGGGACGGCAAACGCTGGATCGCGTGGACACCGTCTGGATATTACATGTCGTCACCCGGTGGCGATACATTGATCGGTTGGCATCTCAACCGTGGTACCAAGGGTGCGCCAGACTTCTTCCCAGCCAAGCGTTTGCGAGAAAATTTTTATCGCCCGGATGTGGTGATGAAAGTTCTGGCAACGCTTGATGAAGCGGAGGCAATTAAGAAGGCAGACGTAGAGCGCGGCAAAAATAAATCCAAGGCGCGGAGTGTTGCTCAACTGCTGCCGCCTGTGATTAATATCCTCAGTCCGCGCGGCGGTGCCACCTTCGATGAACCTGAAGTGAAAATTGATTACCTTCTCCGCTCGCCGTCAGGAGCCTCTGTTAAATCGATCAAGGTGCTGGTTGATGGTCGCCCTGCCCGCCTGTTCGACAAGGCTGAAATTAAGGTTGGTCCCGAAGGATACAAAGGCTCTTTTAGTCTACTTGCCCCTAGGCGGAATGCGAAAATTTCATTGATTGCTGAAAATGCCCATGCCGCCAGTTTGCCCTCTTCCATCAGGCTCAAGTGGATTGGCGTAAAGTCGGATCAACTGGAACACTTACCGACACTTTACGTCTTGGCCGTCGGAGTCAGCGCCTACCAAGACGCAAATCTTAAACTCGCCTTCGCAGCGCAAGACGCAAGAGACTTTACCCGGACAATCAACGCGCAGAAGGGGCTCGCGTACGGAAAAATCATCGTCAAAACTCTGACTGATAATGAGGCGACGCTTGAAACTGTTCGCCAAGGTCTTAAATGGATTCAGGCCAAGGTTGGTGAAGATGACGTCGCCATGGTCTTCATTGCGGGCCACGGGATCGACGATACATCTGGTGCCTATCACTTCCTGCCACACAACGCAGAAATCTCGAAACTCCAAGCGACAGCTCTGCCCTATACGGATATTCGCCGCGCATTGGCCTCCATAAAAGGGCTAACATATTTCTTTATCGACACCTGCCATTCAGGTGATGCCCTGGGCAGACCGGGTCGCGCATCGACCGACACGACTCGGATGATCAACGATCTTTCAAGTGCTGAAAACGGTGTGGTGATCTTTGCGTCTTCTACTGGGGAGCAAGTGTCTTACGAAAACCCAGCCTGGGCCAATGGCGCTTTTACCGAAGCCCTTGTCGACGGCTTCCGTGGTGAAGCCGCCTTAACAAACCGCGAATATATCACTGTTGGTATGCTGAATGTTTTCGTGTCCGAACGGGTGCAAGACCTGACCGGCGGCGAACAAACGCCGACATCTGCCATCCCTAATCTTATTCCTGATTTACATATTGCATTGCGTCGTTAGACGTCTTGGGTCTAGGCTAGGCCCATAATAAAAATTTGAAAGGGGGACCTAGCAATGGGCAAGGGCTCGCCATTGTTTCGTCGGACGCGGCTTATTGAAGCACGGATCGACGAATTTTTAGATCATATTTCCGAAGCAGGAATTATCTTTAGGCGCGCGGTAAAAGGTTATTTGCAGTCAGGGCCGGCGGAAGAGTTCGATGACGCCATGCTCCATATTGACGGCATCGAAAGCCGTGCCGATGAACTGCGCCGCACCATTGAGGCAGAGCTTTATGAGCGTACGCTTATTCCTGATCTCCGCGCCGATGTGCTTACGCTTTTGGAAGACATGGATAATCTGATCAACGTATGTGAAGCGAACTGTTATCGGTTTTCCATCGAAACGCCAGAAATACCAGAAGAATTTCACAATGATTTCAACAATCTAACTGAAACCGCCAGCGAATGCATAGACGCCGTTGTCATGGCGTCCCGCGCTTATTTCCGTAATATCGAAGCGGTTCGGGATCATACTCACAAGGTTATCTTACTTGAATCTGAAGCCGATAAGATCAGTACGAAGTTAAAACGTGCTGTATTTGCCTCCAACATTCCCAAGGTCGAAAAGCTCCACCTCCGGCATTTTGTTGATCGCATTGATGAACTTCCCAACGCTGCTGAAGACATCGCGGATCAGTTGGGTATCTTCACCGTCAAGCGGTCTATGTAGATGGAAATTGCGGTCCTTCTAGCACTCAGCAGCGGTTTGTTCCTGGGCTGGTCTTTGGGAGCAAACGATGCTGCCAATGTGTTCGGCACTGCCGTCGGCACCCGCATGGTGAAGTTTTCAACTGCCGCCATCGTTTGCAGCGTCTTTGTTATCCTTGGCGCCGTGTTCAGTGGCGCAGGCACCGCCGATACACTGGGTAAACTGGGTGCGATCAATGCCTTGGGCGGGGCCTTCGTTGCCGCCTTCGCTGCCGCAATTACCGTCTATTGGATGACCAAGGCCGGACTGCCAGTTTCCACCAGCCAAGCGATTGTAGGTGCGATCATTGGCTGGAATATGTTCAGTGGTTCGCCCACGGACAGCCAAACGCTCATAAAGATTCTCACCACCTGGGTCGCCTGTCCAATCCTTGCGGCATTGATTGCAGCACCTCTATTTAAAATGACACAGGCTTATTTGCGGTGGGCAAAGTTTCATATTCTGAGGCTAGATGCTTACACCCGTGCCGCCTTGATTTTTGCTGGTGGATTTGGCGCCTACAGTCTTGGCGCGAACAACATCGCCAACGTAATGGGTGTCTTCGTTGAGGTTTCGCCTTTTACCGATTTCGAAGTCACCCATTATTTGACCTTCACCTCGATCCAGCAGTTGTTCTTGTTGGGCGCGATTTCGATCGCCGTTGGCGTGTTTACATATTCCAAGAAAGTCATGTTGACCGTGGGAAGCGATATTTTGCCGCTCTCGCCGGTGGCGGCTTGGGTGGTCGTGATCTCCCATTCTATCGTGCTGTTCATGTTTGCATCGCAAGGATTAGAGGCTTTCCTTAAGGGAGCCGGATTACCGACCATTCCACTGGTGCCGGTTTCCAGTTCTCAAGCAGTCGTTGGTGCCGTCATCGGCATTGGCCTGCTCAAAGGTGGCAAAGAAATTCAATGGCAGATCATCGGCCGTATTAGTGCGGGATGGGTGGCGACCCCGCTCGCATCTGCGCTGGTGTGCTACGTCATGTTGTTTTTTGCGCAAAACGTATTCTTGCAAGACGTTTACCATTAAATAGTGCGGCGACCTTGAAACTAGGTTCGCCGAAGAAGATATTGGTTAAGGCACTTTTATCCAGGAGGAATCGATGGCGCGTGGCGGGAACGTAGAACTAAATGGCGTAACCTATCAGTGGCCGAACAGGCCGTCCGTTGTGGTCTGTATCGACGGTGGTGATCCCACTTATATTGAAAGCGGCCTACGCGACGGTGTCATTCCCAATATCAAGCGCTTTATGGACGAAGGCTTTCACAAGATCGCCCAAGGCACCGTGCCGAGTTTCACCTGCCCCAATAACATGTCCATTGCCACGGGTGCTGAGCCTAATGTTCACGGCATTTCCGGAAATTACTATTACGATGCTGCGACGAAAGAAGAAGTCGTCATGACCGGGCCAGAGCTTCTGCGCTCTGAAACCATATTCGCCGAATTTGCCAAGGCTGGCGCGAAGGTCGTTGCCATCACGTCGAAAGATAAACTGCGTCAGCAACTGGGAAAGAATATGCCCCTGGGCGATGGCAACATGTGCTTTTCAGCACAATTTGCCGATCGCTGCACGTTAGCGGAAAATGGCGTTGAGAACGTCCTCGAACTGGTCGGGCAGCCATTGCCTGATATGTACTCAGCTGAATTATCACTGTTTGTCTTAGACGCGGGCATTAAGCTGCTTGAGGAACAAAAACCGGATATCCTTTACCTCTCGCTGACTGATTTTATTCAGCACAAATATGCTCCGGGCGAAGCCGCTGCCAATCAATTTTACCGTGACATTGATGACCGTATTGGTCGCCTGGCGGATTTGGGCGCGGCAGTTGGCCTGATCGCTGACCATGGCATGAGCGACAAGTCCCAGGACGATGGCACACCTAATGTGGTTTGGCTGCAAGACCTTTTGGACGACGAATTTGGCACGGACACGACCAAAGTCGTTTGTCCGATTACAGATCCCTTCGTTGCCCATCATGGTGCACTTGGCGGATTTGTTCGCGTCTGGTGTGTCGGCGGTGCCGATCCCGCCGCAGTTTTAAATTTTGTGAAGACAGTAGCCGGTGTTTCTATGGCATTAACTAAGGACGAAGCCTGCGCCGAATTCGACCTGCCGGCCGACCGTGAAGGCGATGTTGTTGTGATCAGCGAACAGGGCACTTGCATCGGTTCAACAGAGGCCGCCCATGATCTGGAAGGTCTTAAGGGCCACCGACTTCGTACCCATGGCGGGGTGACTGAACGTCAGGTGCCTTTTATTATTTCCCAGCCTTTAAACGACACATACAAAGCCGAGTCGGCGAGGGGCACTCTAAGAAGCCATCAGATATATGACTTCCTTATTAACGGAACGATATAACCTAATAATTTGGAATCTGACGAAATTGGTCACAAACCAATAAAATACTAGATTGTGTCCTAGGGGCAGATAGGATTAATATGGGTTAATGAAAAATTAACCGATTCACCCCCGTGTGTATTTGTGGTGAACTGTATTTAAGAATGTGAATTACCCATGGAAGCTGTACAAAACGTCGCCGATGACACATCACAAATTGATAAATTAAAGGCTGAGCGTACCCGCTTCCTCGCCTTTTCTTTTTGCTGGGCACAGTTACTGATTGAACTGGATGCCGGATTTAAAGTCGTTTTTGCCGAAGGTCCAACACAAGCCATATTTGGCCGTGCACCTACAACTTTGATCGGCAACGCCTTTGATGCTCTGGTTGCTGACGATGACGTTCCGATTGGGAGGGGTATACTAAAGAGTATGGATGAACGCCGGGTTGAAGGTGTATCGATTCGGTTAAAAAGCAAAGCTGGCCCGACTCCTGTCTTTACCGTGGCCGGTTTTAGAAATAGCGACATGCAGGGCCATTACTTCCTTTGTCTGAAAATTGGTGATCAGCCAGTTGCGACCGGGGCTCCGGTTACGATCAACCGGGACGAAAAAACCGGCCTCCTGGCGGAAGACAGTTTTCCTGATATTGCCGCCGAAAAGTTAAACGAGCTCCGTGCTAAAGGCGAAGATGCCAATTTCACCTTGGTCAAAGTCCCCGAACTCGATGAACTTGCCGGACGCCTTGGCAAAGAAGGCGGGAAAGATCTCGTCTCCCAAATTTCATCGCAGTTAAAAGAGCATTCTGTCGGCGGAGATACCGCTGCCAAAATCGGTGAAGACGGCTTTGGTTTGGTCCATGACTCCGGCGTAAACATTGATGATTTAAAGGCTCAAATTACCGCAATTTCGAAAGCGTCCGACCCCTTGGGCAAGGGCGTTGCGGTTGAAACAGCGACGACCAACGTGGCTGAAAGCGATGCATCTAGTGAAGACATCGGCATGGGCCTGATCTTTACGATTAACAAATTCCGCAAGACGGAAGGCCGGGACTTTTCGATGCAGGGCCTCTGTGACAGCTTAGGGTCCCTGGCGACGGAAGCCGCCAAATATAACACCATGTTCGACAAAGCGATCGGGGATAATAATTTCAAACCGGTGTTCCACCCAATCATCAACATTCAGTCCGGTGAGATTCATCACTACGAGTCCCTGGTCCGCTTCAATATGGATGATTTCGATGAATCTCCGTACGAAGCCATTACGTATGCTGAAGAAACGGGTCGAATTCACGAATTCGACATCGCCATGGTTCATAAAGTTGTCGAATGGCTAAATACCAAGCCCCGCAACAGCGACAAATATCGGGTGGCCGTCAATATATCGGGCAATTCCGTCGACAAACCGGAATATGTTACCGCACTCCATAAGCTGCTTCGCGAGAATATCTGGCTTAAAGACAAGCTCATGTTCGAAATTACCGAATCAGCCCGCATGAGTGACCTTGAATCCGCCAACGACTTCATCCAAAGCCTCCGCAAACAAGGCTATCACGTATGTCTTGATGACTTCGGCGCCGGTGCGGCGAGCTTCCAATACCTCAGCACGCTTGAGGTTGATGTGGTTAAGCTTGACGGCAGTGCCATTGCCAATGCTCAGAAATGGCACAAAGGAAAAGCCTTCCTGTCGGCACTTGCTGACCTTTGCGAAAAAATGGGTGTTGAGACCATCGCCGAATGGATCGAAAACGATACTGATTTCAATTTCGTCAAAGAATGCGGCATTGATTACGTCCAAGGTTTCTTATTTGGAAAACCTTCCCTGGATGCCGATGATTTTACTCAATTGCCTTCGGGCCACCTGTTTACCGGCAAAGGCAACCCAGGTGGTGGCGCGGCCTCTAGAATGAGACGTGCATAGTCCAGGGCAGGTGGGCATAAGGTCATGGCTGATTCTGTCATTCAACTCATAGGACTTGATCATGTCGTCATCAGAGCCCATGACTCAGAACGATTAATCCGATTTTATTGCGATGTCCTTGGCTGCACCATTGACCGCCAAACAGGGCCTGAAATTGGCCTGACACAACTTCGTGCCGGAAATTCTCAAATCGACATTCTGACGCCCGGCGGAAGATTATCTAACGAGAAAGGCGCCCTTCCAGGTACAGAAGCCCATAACATGGATCATTTCTGCCTTCAGGTGGAGCCCTTCGATGGCGAGGCCATTCAGGCCTATCTCAAATCTCACGGTGTAGAAACGACGGGCTTTGGCGACCGGTTTGGCGCGAAGGGGTACGGCCCGTCGCTCTATTTAAACGACCCCGAGGGCAATACTGTCGAATTAAAAGGCCCGCCCATCAAAGATTCAGCATCTTCTTAACAACTCGGTAACGAACGGCCCGTATAATCGTCCCAACGGCGCAAAAAGCGCCAACCTTTGGTGTTTACAATTTTTATTGGGGGGATTGGTTTCGGGAGACGTCAGAATGACGTACATTACCAGTCCTAGTTACACAGAACAGTCGCACGCTGCGAACGACGTCTCAGACGTCGCCGGTGATGCTCGTACGATCTTAAAAAATTTCACAGAAGTAATGCTTGGCGGCTCCACTCCAGCCATGTCACCTCCCACGCATCTGCTTTTACCCTCAAATAATAGTGCGCACCATAACGAGGTGCCCTAACCAGCTTCCCAGAAGGTGAGCGACCGACCGTAAATGTCCCAAGGGTTAAATTCCCCCATCCCCCAACTCCCTTAACCCTTTTTACGGTCGGTTCTCACCGCCCTCCATTTCCGAAGTTAATCTTCTAAAATCTTACTCATAATCGCAGCGACCTCTCCATCGGCGAGGTTTCCACTTGCATTCAAACCCTCAATCACCCCCCGACGATCTTCAATCTTGGGTTTGTTCTGGCTCATCTTCCATTTGCCTTCCAATTTTCCAATCTGAATTTCAAAACCAATAATGCCTTTTAGCATGCGCTGGATATAGTCGTCTGGAGCATCAGAGATGTTCCAAGGATTTTCAAAATTTTGTTCATGCTTGCGGGTCAGATCGTCGATGATCCTCATCAACCCCTCATCATCTTCTATCACCGTCAATGGCCCGGTGGCGTGCACGGCAACATAATTCCAGGTCGGTACAACCTTGCCGTGTTCCTGTTTCGACGGATACCAGTTGGGAGACACATAGGTATGAGGACCTTGGAATATCGCCAGCGCTGGAACCTCCGAACGCATTTCTAAAAATTGCGGGTTGCCCTTGGACAAATGACCGCGCAAACGGCCGTAGGGTCCTTCTCCCCGGTCAATTAGCATTGGTATATGATTTGCGGTTGGGCCCTCAGGTCCAAGCGTCACCAAGGTCGCAAAGCCAAATTCATCAATCAGATCATGCAGAACGGCTGGATCTTCTTGCCGGTAGGCAGGGGGTGTGTACATTGGGGTATCCTAAATTTTTCATCCTCACAGGAACAGAAAATATAATAATTTGTCCAGCGCGCAATGAAGCATTATTATTTCCCCCATGAGTGAATTTGATAGCCCAGATTTTGACATCGTGACGCGGCCCAAACAGGAGGACGTGTCGTTTGACCTTGCTAGCACCCTTGGGGCTGTGGTGTCGCTGACGTCGCGCACCCCGGAAAACGCCTTCACGGCGCAGACTCTTGGTACCGAACGTGCAGGTAATGGCGTGCTGATCCGCGACGATGGACTGATTTTAACCATTGGTTATTTGATTACCGAGGCAGAAGCTGTTTGGGTCGTGGATAACGATGGCAAGGCATGTGCCGCCCATGTCGTCGGCTATGATCAGGAAACCGGTTTGGGACTTGTCCAAGCCATGGGCCGTCTGGATATTAAGCCGCTGGAAATTGGCAGTTCCTCATCATTGTATGAAGGCGAACCTGTTGTTTTTGCCGGCAGTGGCGGTCGCGAGAATTCAATGACCGCCGAAATTGTCTCAATCCGTGAATTTGCTGGTTATTGGGAATACGTCTTGGATAAGGCGATTTTCATCAACCCGGCTCATCCCAATTGGGGCGGCGGCGCGATGATTGGCATGGATGGGACCTTGCGGGGAATTGGCTCGTTATTCGTTCAACAGGCCCAAGGCGATGAAACACCCATGAATGGCAACATGGTCGTTCCCATTGATCTGCTGGCACCCATCATGGACGATCTTCTGATGTATGGAAAACCGAACCGGCCGACCCGGCCCTGGTTGGGAATTCTGACGGCAGAGGTCAACCAACATCTAATGATTGGAGGTCTGGCCAATGGTGGACCTGCCCAGAAAGCAGGTATCGAAGCGGGCGATCTGATTTTAGAAATCGCCGGCAGGCCGGTAAATGAATTGGTCGAAATGTATCGCTACATATGGGCCAGCGGCGATGCTGGAGTAGATGTGCCGATGGAAATCCTCCGCGATGGTGAAACCATGCAGGTCCAAGTTCGTTCCGCCAGCCGATCAGACTATTTCGTTTCCCCCAAGGTTCATTAGAGCCTCTAAACCCTGCCACGGTGTTGCCTTTTTTTGCCACAATAATGTCCTCGATTTAATGTGAGTGTGCCCTCAACTTAATGTGAATGGACTATGAGCAACTTGCATTTGAAAGACTGACACCCTAGGATTTGGCACGAAAATTAGCAGCTAGCTAATAATTTTATTGGGAGGTAAAAACAGTGAAACGTACGATGAATAAAATTGGCTTGGTTGGGGTTGCTGCAGCAGCGCTTATGTTTGCGTTTGGCAACACCGCGGAAGCTCTTAAAATGGACGGCAACAACATCACGTTGCGTATGGGCTCGGGTCATCCGGACTTTCTGACCTACACGAAGTTTATGAAGACGCAATTTGCGCCTGACGTTGTTAAGCGTGTTGCAGCAGAAACGAAATACAAATTGAAGTTTCAGCAGCACTACTTCGGTAAGGTCGTAAAAGTTTTTGACACCTTGGAAGGTGTTCAGGACGGTAGATTGGACATCGGTGGATGGTGCGTCTGCTTCGATGACGATAAAGCCATGGCCATGAACTTGGGCTACTACGTGCCGTTTGGCGAGCCCGATGCAGTTAAGGCACTCAAATCATTTCGCCGCGTTGTCGATGAATTCCCCGCAATTCAGCAGGATTACGAAAAACGCTATAAGCAAAAGTTGATCGCGCTTTCCGGGTTTAACAACTACGGTCTGTTGACCAAGTTTGATTGGACCAAGTTTGAACAGCTTAAGGGCAAAAAGATTCTGGCCGCTGGCCCGAACCTGCCTTGGGTAAAGGGTGCAATTCCTGTTCGGACGACCATTCCGAAAGCTGCCCAGCAGCTACAAACTGGCGTTGGTGCAGGTATCGTGTTGTTCCCGGATACGGATTTCAAACTGAAGCTTCATCAGGCAACCAAGGGCGGCACCTACACCGTTACTGATTTTGGTGCGGTGACGCAGATTTCCTTGACCATGGGACTTAAGGTCCGCAAGAAATTGCCGAAGGAAGTCGTCAAGATTATCGACGAAGTTGCTCGTGTCTATGAAACCAAGTCACTGATTGCAGCCCAGAATGATCACGACTGGGGGATCGATAAGCTAAAGGGTGCTGGAATTAAGATCCGGACGATTGCCCCTGCCGCTAAAGTTGCTTGGGCAAATCGCCTGAAAAACTGGCCGGGTGAACGGGCCGCGGCTGTTTCGAAAAAGAAAGGTATTAATATGGGCAGAATTATGAAGGCCTATATCAAGTACCAAAAAGAATTGGGTCACAAATTCCCGGTTGACTATCCAGTCAAATAACGGAATTTTTCGAACCTACATTCTGAAAGAGGCGGTCTTCGGGCCGCCTCTTTTTTTGGCTCTATTGATCCAGATCAAATTCAATATGCAGCCTTCGTGTTACCCAATAGGCTCATATAGCTGTTGGATAGAGTCACACCGTGTTCCCTACGTATAAAAATCCGCCTCCGTTCTCTCCAATTTTACTCGCCGGTATTGTTGCCAGACCACTACCGCCCGCACTGTTACAGCCCTTTCTAAACAAAATTTTTACGGTACTTCTTCGTCGCCACCCTGGGTTATTCGAACGACTATCCGACCTGACTGATCCAACCTTCCTCATTGACCCCGTCGATTTACCATTAGCATTTGTGCTTGATGCAACCCCTGAACATCCCAGATTAACTGCGGGCCGCAAGGCAACCAAAGAGGTCACAGCAGTGATACGAGGGCCCCTTCTCACTTTGATCGATCTGATGGAAGGTCGCCTGGATGGCGATGCGCTGTTCTTTTCACGGGCCTTAAAGATCGAAGGAGATACCGAGGCGGTGGTTGCGCTACGAAACGCAATTGATGATGCGGGCATCAATCTGATCGACGATATACTCGAGTCCTTAGGCGCATTTGCCCCTCCGGCACGCCAAGCCCTGGGCTTAGGCGGCAGAATTTATGCACGTCTACGCGACGATCTTGAATTGCTCAGAGCCTCCTCGCAAACCCCTAATACCAAGGTGCAATGATAAATACTCTTGAACTTGTATGTCCCGCAGGAACACCTGCCGCGTTGAGAACCGCGGTCGATAACGGTGCTGATGTCGTATATCTCGGATTTCGCGACCAGACCAACGCACGTAATTTCCCGGGCCTGAATTTCAGCCGACCTGAATTGGAACAAGGCATCGCCTATGCCCACGCCAGGAATTGTGAAATTTATCTGGCCATTAACACTTTTCCTACGGCGGGAAACCCGGAGCCCTGGCACTTAGCAGTAGATGACGGCGCGGGATTGGGAGTTGATGCCGTGATCTTAGCCGACATTGGATTGCTCGATTACGCGGCTCACAAACACCCTGGCTTGCGCCTGCATCTATCGGTCCAGGCCGCTGCGTCAAATCCAGAGACCATCCATTTCTACCAACAGGCTTTTAATATTAAACGGGTGGTGCTGCCGCGTGTTCTTAGTGTTGCTGAGATTGCTGCCCTGAATAAGGAAATATCTGTCGAGACCGAAGTCTTTGTGTTCGGCGGCCTGTGCGTGATGGCTGAAGGCCGCTGTGCGCTATCGTCTTATGTTACGGGCCAGTCTCCCAACACCAACGGTGTTTGTTCGCCGGCCTGTGCTGTGCGCTATGAAGAAGATGGTGACCGCATGGTATCGCGCTTGGGTGACTTCACCATCAACGCCTTTGAAGCAGATGAACCCGCCGGCTATCCGACTTTGTGTAAAGGCCGTTTCGTTGCGCGGGGCACTGCCTCTTATTTATTCGAAGACCCGGTCAGCCTGAATGCGGCCTCTATCTTGCCGGAACTGACAGCTGCAGGTGTAACTGGGCTAAAGATCGAAGGCCGCCAACGGGGCAAAGCCTACATTGCCGAGGTTGTTTCATCCTTTCGTCATGCTGTCGACTCGCTGGCAGATGGCATGGTGGAGGCTTCGGACCTAACAGCCATTGCAGAGGGGCAACGAAAGACCTCCGGGGCCTATGATAAAACCTGGCGATAAGGGGAACGAGATGACAGCTTTGGTGATGGGCCCAGTGTTATTCCACTGGACGCCAGAGGTCTGGCGGGATTTCTATTTTCGCACCGCTGATGAGGCCGACGTTGACGAGGTCTTTGTCGGTGAGGTGGTGTGCTCCAAGCGTGCGCCTTTCTACGATCAATATCTGCCTGAGGTCATTGAACGCCTGCAAAAGGCTGATAAGCGCGTTGTTTTATCCACCCTGGCGCTGATCATGAACAAGCGTGAGATGGCAAGCATTCGCTCGGCTGCGGCTATGGATGATTCGAACATCATGATTGAGGCCAATGACATCTCGGCAACGGCATTGCTAGCTGGCAGGCCCCATGCCGTCGGTCCCTACGTCAACGTCTACAACGAAGGCACCCTCTCCTATCTCGCCAACAACGGTGCAAAAACGGTGTGCCTGCCGGTTGAACTGAGCCAGCAGGCTCTCACGATACTTGCCAAAGATAGTCCTGTTCAGTTGGAAGTACTGGTCTTCGGCCGCCTGCCGTTAGCGATTTCAGCACGCTGTTATCATGCCCGTTCCCATAGCCTGCACAAAGACAGTTGTCAGTTCGTCTGCTCTCAGGACCCTGATGGCATGGCTGTCGAAACTCTTGATGGTGAGCCCTTCTTGGCCGTCAATGGCGTGCAGACTCTGTCGCATGCCTATGCAGACCTGAGCGCCTCAATTCCAGAATTGAGGGCTTCAGGAATTCACCGCTTTCGCCTATCGCCACACGCGAGCATGGACATGGTCGCCGTGGCGGAAACCTTCCGCGCTGTCGCCGATGGCCGTATGGAGACCACGGAAGTGAGTGCCCGCCTTACAGCCATGGCCAGTGATGCAACCTTCTGTAATGGCTACATCAATGGCGAAGTCGGTGTTGCATACTCCTAAATAAACTCTCGGCGACCTTGGGCGACCCTAAACTTGACTCCTTTTTGTTCAAGCATTAGAACAAAACAAGAACAAAATCTGGGAGCAGGAGGATGTTGGACACCCCAGGGCCGGAAGTGAGTGCCCTAAAAACCCAAATTTCCGCCCTTGAGCGGGGCAGCAAGGATGGCGTGCCCTCTTCATTGTCCTTGGACGGTGATGCCATAGACCAAACACTCGGGAACGGCTTGCCGCTTGGGTGTTTGCATGAGGTTGCAGGCACGGCCGCGGATGGCTTCGCGGCAATGTTAGCGACGCAATTCACGACACAGCTTAAAGAGCCCGTGCTGTGGTGTGTCGATGGCAAACAAGCTCGCCATCCCTTTGCGCCTGGACTGGCCGGGATGGGAGTCGCCACAGAACGACTAACCATCGCCTGCTGCAAAACGCTGAAAGATATGCTGTGGGCGATGGAAGAAGGATTGAAGTCGGGGGCTGCTGCGTTGGTGATTGGGGAGCCGTCTCGCCCCTTGGACCTGACCGCGAGCCGACGGCTGCAACTAACGGCAGGAACGGAAGGGGCGACGGGGCTGATTTTGGGCCAACGAAATTTAGCTCCCAACGCTTGCACCACCCGCTGGCAAGTGAGCGCGATCCCCTCTCCCGATAGAGATTCACCTTGGGGAGGCGCATGGCGGTTGGAATTAACCCGGTCCCGAAACGGCGGTGCAGGGACTTGGGATGTTCTTTGGCCACCAGACAAGCAAATAAATAAGAAAGATATGGGGCATGAAAAGACGCATTATCTCCATCTGGTTTCCCAGATTGGCGACCGACAGAATAGCGCGGCGTGATCCCTCGCTTCGAACGAACACCCCCCTGGATATTCCCATGGCGGTCACCCGCGAAGCCCAAGGTCGTCTGTTCGTCGTAAATACGAACCAAACGGCGGAGCAATCTGGCGTGCACATCGGCATGACCTTGGCCGACGCCCGCGCCGTGCTGCCTGGATTGGTGACCCGAGCAGATGACATTCCGGCTAACGCCAAGCTTTTGCGACGTCTGGCCCGCTGGTGCCACCGTTTCACGCCTCATGTGGGAATTGATGATGAACAGGGTCTCTGGCTGGATATCAGCGGATGCGCTCACTTGTTGGGGGGCGAACGATCTTTACTAAACAAGCTTATTGCAGGGGCCGAGCGCCTGGGCTTTCAAACACGCGCCGCACTGGCTGGAACGCCGGGGGCTGCCTGGGCACTTTGCCACTTCGGTTCTAATGGCAGCATTGTTCCGCCAGAGTATGAAAAGAAGGCGCTTACCCCCCTGCCTGTTCGAGCCCTACGATTGCCGACCAAAACCATTGCAGAACTAGACCGCCTTGGGCTCCGACGCATTGGCGATTTGATGCCCCTGCCCCGCGCCGCCATCACCGCCCGTTTCCGAGACCATCTCATTGCCCGCCTGGATCAAGCCTTAGGACACCGACCTGAAGCAATCTCTCCATTACCTCAAAAAAAACCGTACAGAACCCGCCTCGCCTTCCCCGAGCCCATTGCCCATCGCGCCGGGATCGAAGGTGCATTGGAACGATTATTGGCTGCGCTATGTACCCGGTTTAAAAAGGAAGCACGCGGCTGCCGCCGATTAGAGCTAACCATCCACCGGGTCGATAGCACAACACAGACGGAAGCCATTGGCACTGCGACTGCCGCTCATGATCCTGATCACCTTGCCCGCCTGTTCCAGGAGAATCTGGGAAACTTTAACCCTGGATTTGGGATTGAAGCCATGGTCCTCTCCGCCCCCCTTACAGAACGAATAGAAGCCCAACAAAGAACGCTCACACCCAGTAGAAACGATCATGCCCATAACGCCCATGCCCAACTGATAGACCGACTTAGCAATCGATTAGGCACACATAACGTTTATGCCATGGCCCCCTTCGAAAGCCATCAACCGGGACGTTCGCAGCAAAAAACACGCAGGCCTTCTCCGCATTCTTGGCCCATCCTGCCGCCCCGCCCGCTTCGTCTGCTGCGCCCGCCTCAACCGATTAATGCTGTCGCCGTCCCAGGATTCATCACGCCTCCAACCCATTTCCACTGGAGCCGCCGCGACCACCTGATCCGCCGCGCCGAAGGCCCCGAACGTATTGCGCCTGAATGGTGGCGCGGCAGAGAGATGGAAACACGAGATTACTGGCGGGTGGAAGATGCAACGGGCCAACGCTTCTGGCTGTACCAAGACGCCGCCCAGAGATGGTTCCTGCATGGCTTGTTCTCGTGACCGACTACGCCGAATTACAGGTCACCTCCAATTTCACCTTTCTTGAAGGGGCATCTCACCCTGATGAATTAGTGTTCCAGGCGGCGGCTCTTGGGCTCAAAGCCATCGCCATCACCGACCGGAACAGTCTTAGCGGCGTGGTCCGGGCCCATGTCGCGGCGAAGGAAGCTGGGTTGACGCTGGTCGTCGGGGCACGTTTGGATTTACGGGATGGAGCAAGTCTGCTTGCCCTGCCCATGGACCGCGCCGCCTATGGTCGCCTGTCCCGATTGATCACCCTGGGAAGACGTCGGGCAGCAAAAGGCGATTGCGAACTTTATCGACGCGACGTGATGGATGCTGCCCAAGGCATGGTGCTGATCGTCTTGCCTCCCGAAGTCCCAGACCTTGCCTTCGAAGGCCAACTCCAAGCTTGGCGACGCGCCTTCCCAGGCGATGTCTATCTGGCAGCACAGCATCTGTCCCGAGGCGATGATGATGCGCAAGTGCGCACACTGGCTTGGCTGGCAGATCGCTGCGGCGTTCCCTTGGTCGCAACCAACGATGTGCTGATGCATATCCCAGAGCGCCGACCGCTGGCCGATGTGATGACGTGTATTCGCGAAGGCTGCACCCTGGCTGAAGCGGGCACGCGGGTACTGAAAAACGCTGAACGCCACATCAAGGGACAGGACGAAATGGCGCAGCTGTTTCAGTCCTATCCAGACGCCCTTGTGCGCACCCTTGAGATCGCTGAACGCTGCACCTTTAACCTGGATGAACTGCGCTACGAATACCCTGATGAAATCACGACCGATGGTCGCGCGCCGCAAGAAGAACTTATTCATCTCACTTGGCAAGGAGCACAGGAGCGGTATCCCCACCGCTTGCCGGGCAAAGTCAAAGCACAGATTGAGCATGAATTGGAGCTGATCAATCGCTTGAACTACGCGCCTTATTTTTTGACCGTTCATGATCTTGTGAAGTTCGCTCGCAGCCGTGACATCCTCTGCCAAGGCCGGGGCTCGGCAGCGAACTCGGCGGTATGTTTCGTGTTGGGGATCACGGCAGTTGACCCAGACCGACTGGACCTTCTGTTCGAACGCTTTATTTCAGACGCCCGTGACGAGCCGCCTGACATCGACGTCGACTTCGAACACGAACGCCGCGAAGAAGTGCTGCAATATATCTATGAGAAATATGGCCGCGACCGAGCCGGCATGACCGCGACCATCATTCACTACCGATCCCGCCGTGCGGTTCGTGAAGTCGGCAAGGTAATGGGATTGAGCCAAGACTTGGTGGCGGCCTTGGCCAATCAGAACTGGCGATCGTCGAAAGACGGTCTGGGTGATGATCGTATTCGCGAGCTTGGCCTGGACCCGGACGAATCTAATTTACGACGCACCCTTGATCTCACCTTGGAGCTAATCGGCTTCCCCCGCCACCTGTCGCAACATGTCGGCGGCATGGTCATAACCCGGGGGCGATTGGATGAAGTGACGCCAGTGGAAAATGCCTCCATGGAGGACCGCACCGTCATTCAATGGGATAAGAACGATCTCGATGACCTGGGCATTCTCAAGGTCGATGTGTTGGGACTCGGCATGCTGAGTTGCGTGCGGAAGGGGTTCGGGCTCATTCGCGGACACTATGGCAAAACCTTCGGTCTCGCCACCGTACCGCCAGAGGACCCTGCGGTTTATGACATGCTGTGCGTTGCTGATAGCATTGGTGTTTTCCAAGTCGAAAGTCGGGCACAGATGTCCTTCCTTCCGCGCATGCGACCACGAACTTTTTATGATTTGGTGATTGAAGTCGCCATTGTTCGCCCCGGCCCCATCCAAGGTGACATGGTTCATCCCTACCTGCGCCGCCGTAATGGCGAGGAACAGGTTTCATTCCCCTCGGATGAACTGAAGGGCGTGCTGGGCAAAACCTTAGGTGTGCCGTTGTTTCAAGAACAGGCGATGAAAGTCGCTGTCGTCGCGGCGGGGTTCACACCGTCTGAAGCCGATCAACTGCGCCGCGCCATGGCAACATTCAAGCACACCGGCACGATCCATACTTTTCAGGAAAAATTCATCAACGGCATGACGGGTCGCGGCTATGATGCGGACTTTGCCGCGCGCTGCTTCAAACAAATCGAAGGCTTTGGCGACTACGGTTTCCCCGAAAGTCATGCTGCCAGTTTTGCCCTGTTGGTCTATGTCTCTGCCTGGATGAAGCGTCATTATCCGGCGGCGTTCGCCTGTGCTTTATTAAACAGCCAGCCGATGGGGTTCTATGCCCCGGCACAAATCGTCCGCGACTTGCGTGACCACGGTGTCCAAGTCCGCCCGCCTGATATCAATCATTCAGATTGGGACAGCGCCCTGGAACTCGGCGATGATCCAAAAGACCCTGCCGGCGGATGGGCCCTTAGGCTCGGTTTTCGCCAGATCAAGGGCTTGGCCCAAACCGATGCGGATTGGATCGTGGCGGCACGAGGCAACGGCTATGCCGACCCGGTGGCTGTCTGGCGGCGGGCGGGGGTGAATAAGGTCGCATTGGAAGCTTTAGCCCGGGCCGATGCTTTCGGCTCCCTTGACCTCAATCGACGGCAAGCCCTGTGGGCGGTCAAACCCTTGGGCGACAAACCGTTGCCCCTCTTCAGCACCCTCAAAGATGATGACCTATTTTCTGAGCCAGATGTATCCTTGCCGACCATGACCTTGGGCGAAGAAGTGATGGAGGACTACTCAACCATAAAGCTATCTCTAAAGTGTCACCCCCTGGCGTTGCTGAGGCGCGATCTGACATCCGAAGGTGTCCTTCCGAATGGGGACCTGTTGCGCACCCCGGATGATACGCGGGTTATCGTGTCCGGGCTGGTGCTGATCCGTCAGCGCCCCGGCACTGCCAAGGGGGTCATCTTCCTGACCCTGGAAGACGAAACCGGCGTCGCCAATATCATCGTCTGGGCGGATAAGTTCGAAGCCTACCGCCGCCAAGTCCTCCGCGCCCGCCTGATCCGCATCCACGGCCGCCTACAACGCCAAGGTATTGTTACTCATATCGTCGCGCACAGGATTGAAGATTTATCGGAGAGGTTGGAGGGGTTGCGGGTGGGGAGCGTCCTTCGAGTCCCGTCGCTTCGCGACGCCTCAGGATGAAGGTAGAAGATGTTAAGTGAGCACCTAAAAAGACATCAAAACAAATAAACAACTTCATCCTGAGGAGCGCTCTCTTGAGTGCGTCTCGAAGGACGTTGAAGAGAGGATTGTGCCAAACCGAATAACCCTTTTCCAAATGAGCCTAAGAATGCTACACGGGGACGCATTTATTATTCTTTGAAATCGGGGCTTCGATGTCGCAATTCCGTTTTGCTGATCTGCCGTTTCGGGCCAAGCTGTCTTATATCGCACATGCCTTCAAAGGCATTTACAAACAGCATCATAAGTATCTGTTTCCGGTCATGCGGAGAATTTTGGACAACGATGCCGTTGTTTTTGATGTCGGTGGCCATGGCGGACAGTATGCAAAATTGTTTGCCAAGGTCGCGCGGCAAGGAAAAATCTTTTCGTTCGAACCCAGTAGTTATTCCTGCTCTATCTTACGCCGGGTAATCTCTGCCAACGGGCTCGGCCATGTGAAGGTGATCCACGCCGGGTTGAGCGATGCGCCCGGCACTCTGACCCTGAAAACGCCTCTTAAGAAATCCGGCACGTTTCGGTATGGCGTCGCAACTTTGGGCAACAGCAGCTGGACCGGTGATTTTTTCGAAGAAGAATGCCCCCTCATCACGATTGACGATGTGGTCAAAAAAGAAAATCTCAACCGACTAGATTTTATTAAAATTGACGTCGAAGGTTGGGAACTTCGGGTGCTGATGGGCGGCGAAAGTTCGATCCGAAAATTACACCCCGCAATCTTGGTTGAATTGAATGACGACAGCTTGACACGCGCAGGCGATAGCTTGCAATGGGCATGGGATCAATTAACTGAATGGGGATACCGAGCCGTCTCCCAAACTGATCCTGAAACCCTGGTTGATATCATCGGCGACCCCATAGAAGGCGATATCTACTGGTTCCATGCCGAAGGCCCGGGACCAGAATCCAGCTAGCGCCAAATTCCCTCAAAATTATCGAAAAAACAAATACTGCCCGTTTGACATGAGTCAAAGTGCGACTAGCCCCCTCGCTGTATGATCGAAGGATAGATTGTAAGAAATTTTGTGGCTAGGGGCCCCAATTATGGATATTGCAACACTCCTCGGACTGGCAATTGGCATTTCGGTCATTGCTCTCGCCATTTTAACAGGGTCCGACTTTTACGTTTTTCTAAATGCGTCCGGCTTTTTGATTGTGGTCTGCGGGACCTTTGCCGCAACTCTGATTAAGTTCCCTATCAAAAGGGTCTTCGTCGCCTTAAAGACGGGACTGAAGGCCGCCTTCATTTCGGAAAAAGAAACACCCAAAGAAATGGTTGATCTGGCGGTTGAATTAGCTGGCATGGTCCGAAAAGGCGGCACCCTGGCGCTTGAAAGTGCCGAGGTAAAAAATGAATTCTTCGCCAAGGGAATTCAGCTCTGTGTCGATGGATACGACGGAGAGGTGATCGAAAAATTGCTCACCAGTGAGATGGAGCAATCCATCGCCCGACACAAGGAAGGCGAAACAATTTTTCGAGGTATTGGTGAATCCGCACCTGCATTTGGCATGATCGGCACGCTGGTCGGCTTGGTTCAGATGCTCAGCAATATGGAAGACCCGAAAACCATTGGGCCAGCCATGGCCATCGCCTTGTTAACGACGCTCTATGGCGCATTGATCGCCAACCTAGTTGCCATTCCGATCGCCGATAAGTTGGAAATTAAATCCAGGAACGAACGCCAGATGATGTCCCTGATCACCGAGGGCGTCATGCAAATTTACGCCAAACAGAACCCCAAGATTCTGGAGGGTATCTTGGAAACCTATCTGCCCACCATCCAACGCCACAAACATGACGAAGAAGCAGGCGTTGGAGACGCGCAGCCAAAAGTCGACACGGAGGCCGCATGACTGTCAATACAGTCCCAGAAGAACCTTCGAAACCCTCAGGTGCACCGACCTGGATGGTGACGTTTGCCGACATGATGTCGCTGTTAATGTGCCTGTTCGTTTTGATGCTGAGCTTCGCCGAAATGGATGCTCAGCGCTATCGCATGATGGCAGGCTCCATGAAAGACGCATTTGGCACGCACCGCGAAACTAGGCTGATGGGTCTTATTGAGTTAAAGGGCATCAAAACAACTCGGGAAAAAGCCGACTCAATACTTAAGAGCGAACCAAAAGAGAAACAGGAACCCGTGACCTCAATTACTGTAGATCTGGAAAAAGTAATTTCAAAACACAAAACTGAGAACCAGGCTGATGTCACAAAGACGCTAAAATCCGCCCTAACAAAAGAGCTAGAAAGTAACACCGTGAGCCTTCATCAAGAGGGTGAAAAAATTATTGTACGATTTCCTGGAAAACTAGCCTTTCCAATAGGCGAAGTCGAACTGTCTGAACAGTTTAAACAGTCCCTCAACAAAGTCGCCCAAAATCTTCCTCAATCAACAGGTGATATTACCGTTTTTGGCCATACAGATAACCGACCAATTTCAACATTTAAATACCGGTCCAATTGGGAGCTTTCATCGGCCCGGGCAGCGTCAGTTGTGCATTACCTCATCGAGCATATGAAAATCGACGCAAGCCGGATGACCGCCACCGGGTACGCAGACAGTCGGCCCCTTGCACCGAACGACACACCAAAAAATCGAGCGATTAACCGGAGAGTCGAGCTGGTCCTAGACGCTAAGGAATAAACCATACCGTGTGATTAAATTCTCCGTACCGTCAGGCTGGTCATATCGTCGTGTTGTTCGGCGGGGGCGCTGAAGGCTTCGACGTCGCTAACCACGGCATCAACCAACGATTTTGCATCCTGTCCGCCGTGACGTGCGAGGCTTAGTTCCAAACGGTCTTCGGAGAACTGAACCCGGTCCGTGTTGAAAGCTTCGGTAATGCCGTCGGTGTATAAATATATGAATTCGCCAGGGGCCAACACAGCTGTATCTTCCGAGTATTCCACGTCTTCGAGAATTCCCAATACCGTGCCGCCGCCCCCTTCCAGCAAGCGGGGTTGGTCCCCAATTTCGTTCCCTACGTAAGGTGGTTGATGGCCACCATTGGCATAACAAATTTCACCAGTGGATGGGTTTAATGTTCCATAAATCACGGACACGAACATGCCGGGGATATGGTAGCCGCACAACAATCGGTTTACGTATGCCAGACTCTCGGCTGGGCCAGTCCCTCCCGTTGCGATGGACCGCAGCAAGGTTTGCGCGACCGCCATGAAGAAGGCTGCCGGAACGCCTTTTCCTGAAACGTCCGCGATGACGAACCCGATATGATCATCATCCACATCGAAGACATCGAAAAAGTCGCCCCCCATCAGCTTGGCCGGACGCATGCCACCGTGAATGTCCAGTCCTGGTCGGTCGGGATACTGTTGCGGCAAAATTTTCTGCTGAATGTCACCAGCAATGTCAATTTCTCGTCTGAGCGCCGAAAATTCCGCCCGCTCCCGCCAATTTCGGCGGCGCTGTTCGACCTCACGTGTCACCCGGTTGAGGGTCATAATGAAATCTGCAAATGAAAAAGGCTTGGTCAAAAAGTCGGTTGCGCCGTCGTTCATGGCGCGGCGGATCAAGGTCAAATTTTCACCCGACGTCAAGGCAATCCGTGGCACCCGCAAAGACCTGTTCTTAAGCTGCTGAAACACGCCCATGCCGCTGATATCTTGTCGATCAATGGCAACCAATGCGATATCGAATTCTGTGCCTGCTTCCAAAATTTCCAACGCTTCTTTATCAGAATTGGCAAATATAAATTCATCTTGGCGTTGCGCGCGAAGCCGGGATAAATGCTTGCGAAACAAGGGCTCAGTTTGTGGGTCGTCGTCGATCACCAGTGTCCGGGGCAAGTCGAAGCTCCATCAATAAAAAATTCAATGCAGACGTTAGTATGCCGGGAATGGGGCATAGGGCCAACAGCAATAGTCGGCCTATTCAGTTGACATTATGGAGGAGCACGACTTTATTCGCACCCAACGGGATATTTTGCAGGAGCTTTCATGTCTGATCCACGAGAACACGCACAACGCGAAGTTCGCGAAATGCGCCAACAGGTCGACCGTTTGGATGAGGACGGCTTGAACCTGCTTTTTCTAAAAGCTCGATCACACAATTCTTGGCAGGATCGAGACGTCACCGACGAGCAGCTTCAGGACATCTATCGCCTGATGATTGCCGGCCCGACCTCCAACAACGGTCACCCGACGCGGCTGATCTTCGCGCGATCAGATGAAGCGAAAAAACGGTTAGAACCCGCTTTGATCGGCAATAACATAGAGAAAGTTCTAACCGCACCCGCCTGTGCCATCATTGCCTATGATTCGGTATTTTATGAGAACCTGCCGCGTTTCTTTCCCCACGCGCCACAAATGAAAAATCTATTTGAAGACAATCCGGAACTGGCCAGCGCCGACGCATTTCGAAATGGATCATTGCAAGGGGCGTATTTTATGATCGCAACACGTGCTATTGGTCTGGACGTAGGACCTATTTCGGGCTTTTATAACAACATTGTAGACGAAGAGTTTTTTAAAGGCACAACCCTGAAATCTAATTTTTTATGCAATGTAGGGTACGGTGATGAGGGTGGCTTGTTCCAGAAACTACCGCGCCCAGATTTCAAGGAATTCTGCGAAATTATATAGATATTGCTGAGGAGAAGAATGTGACAATAGATCCAGAAATTGGTGGCCTCGTTGCACTCGGGGATGATGCGTACTGTCAAGTTGGCCCGCGCGGGGAAGGCAATCAGGGTATTCTCGTAACCCCTGAGGGTTCGGTCCTCATTGATGGATATATTCGGAACTATGCGCCGCTGATGGAGTCGATCAACGACGTCACCAAACCTTCGCCCATCAAGTATGTCGTCAATACCCATGATGACATCGACCATTTTTCAATGAACCATTTCTTTCGACGCCAAGGGGCCACGGTTCTGGCCTCGGAAGTATGTCGCGCAAGTATCCATAAAAAAATGAATGCCCAAGTTTGGGTCGATAACCTGAGAGGCCGAAACCCTGAACTTGGCCGCGATATCGACACGCCTCAGGAATTGATCCCGCACATTGGCATTGAGAAGCACGCGACCTTCACACCCGGCGGCGAGAGAATGGAATTGATTTACATGGGGCACGGGCACAGCCCTGGCGACTTGGTCATCTATCTGCCAGAGCGGAAGTTATTATATGCCGGTGATCTGGTTTTTTCCGGGATGCATGGCCGCTGCAAAACATGTGACTTTGGAGGAATTCTGCCAATCTTAGATCGCCTTATGGACTTCCCTTGCGACACAGTCGTACCCGGGCACGGTAGTCCTGTCGTCGGCGTGGGAACCGAAGGCATCGCGATCTACCGCGACTACCTCGTGACTTTGCAGGAACGCATCGCAGAGCTTGTGACCAGCGGCGTCAGCATGGAAGATGCCAAAACCAAATTCGACGATTGGAAATATTTCAACTGGGGTCGCCCGCAGCTCGTCCACACTGCCATCGAACATGCCTACAAGGACTTCGTTTGGCGCTCGCGTTTTGAGCACTTCCAAGCCTTGCATGAAGATAAAGACTAAATTAGCTGAGTGGAGGCGGCGATGAAACTTGCAAGTTTTAGGGTTGATGGAAAAGCCAGCTACGGCGTCGTGGTTGACGAAACCAAAGTCATTGATGTTGGGGCCGTTGCCTCTGACAGATGGGCTGATCTTAAGGCGGTTCTGGCCGCGGGGGCATTTGACGAGGTAAAGGAAATTTCCGGCGGCGATGCGCCTGAGCACGACCTCAATGATATCGAGTTCCTACTGCCAATTACCGCACCTGATAAATTTCTTTGCATCGGCAGAAACTATAAAAACTACGTCGCGACATTAGAGATCAAAAAGCCTCTCAATCATCCG
Organism: Rhodospirillaceae bacterium; assembly: GCA_018660465.1. Classification (NCBI taxonomy): domain Bacteria; kingdom Pseudomonadati; phylum Pseudomonadota; class Alphaproteobacteria; order Rhodospirillales; family Rhodospirillaceae; species Rhodospirillaceae bacterium. The sequence continues at coordinate 3,417 of JABJKH010000035.1, read as the reverse complement.
AGTATGTTTGTTCGAGTTGCGAGCAGTTTTGCTGCGCACGAACAGGCCATCGAAAAACCTGATGTGTCCGATGAGTTAGACTTTGAAACTGAACTTGCTGTCGTTATCGGCACGCGCGGTCGGAATATTTCTGAAGCGGACGCGCTTAACCATGTCGCGGGCTATACGATCCTTAATGAAGGGTCTATCCGGGACTGGCAAAAACGCGGTGCACAGAACGCGCCCGGTAAAAATTTCTATCACTCAGGTTCCATAGGGCCTTGGATGGTGACCACTGATGAAATTCCAGATCCAAGTGTGCTGACTATCGCCACCCGCCTCAACGATGCTGTTATGCAAGAAGGCAGCACGGATATGATGATCTACAATATCCCTTTTTTGATTTCATATTTTTCGCAAATGACGTGGTTGGAACCGGGCGACATCATCGCCACAGGAAGCCCCTCAGGCTCCGGCGGTTCCCGCGATCCTCAGGTTTGGTTGAAATCTGGCGACCGGCTGGAGGCCGAAATTAGCCAGATCGGCACGCTTCGAAATACGGTTGAGAACCAGCCATCGTAGTTACCCAAACAGCCAAGATTCGTAGAAGAACATGTTCATGACCTCGCCATAAAATACCGTGATAAAAGTTAAAACGATAGCCGAATAGATGGCCGAGAACTTCCATCCATAACCGCCCCATCGCATCAGATAAATAAAGCAGAAGATCGTTAGTGCCGCATGTTGGCCAATGATATAGGTGGCGGCAAGAATGGCGGCTAAGTATCCCATAAACGCCATCGATTTATTGAAATCAGTCTTCTTCGCCGAAATTTCCCAGGCTTTGGCGTAGCCGTGCCGGGCCCCATCAGCAATTGTTTCTCGAACATCATGGAAGAGGACGAGCAACATTAACGGGATACCAAACATGAGTACGACTTCTGGAAATTCTCGAGTTTCCTGGGATTCATACGTTGCAACTTCAAAATGGGCAAAAACGAATACACCGATACCAATCAACGTGATCGGTAGAGAAATCATGGGGTTTCGTGCGCCACCTTCGGCTAGTTCTTGAGCAGCGATGTCTGCCTTTGATGCGTCCGGTTTAGCTTTTGTCTTGATGATCCCTTTCGCAGCGAGATACAGGGTTGCTAGGATCAGGATATTAATAATGATGACGATGGGCCGTTCCCACAGCCACTCAATCCCGCCATAAACACCTAGGCTCAGATGAAGATTTTCTTCCATCAGGCTGCCCAACACCAAGGCGAGAACCAACGGTGGGCGAGGCCAACCGCCTTGCTTTAACGTGTAGCCAAGGACACCAAAGACAAGACAAACCCACCAGTCGCCGATGGACGCATTCGCAACCCATGCCCCCATTAAAATAAAGACCAGAACACCGGGAACCACCGAATGGCCCGGTAGGAACGCTATTTTGGCGATTTGACGGCTCCAAATCATCAACACGCCAGCCGCAAGAATATTTGCCAAAACAATATCCCAGACCATGGAAAATGTGATGTGTAAACTGGTAGTCAACATCTCTGGTCCAGGCTTCAATCCTTGAATGACCAACGCCCCCAACAAGATTGCCGTCCCAAGACTTCCTGGAATACCAAATGCAACCGTCGGGATTAATGCACCTGCTTTGGTCGCATTGTTTGCAGATTCTGGAGCGATGACGCCTCGGATATCACCCGTACCAAATTTCGACGTGTCCTTTGCACTCTGAACCGCGTGGCCGTAGGCAATCCAATCGACGACAGACGAACCAAGTCCCGGTAGCATGCCGACATAGGTTCCAATCAGCGCGCATCTGACTGCCAACCACCAGTGTTCGAAAGCGTCGTGAATTCCCCGGCGCATTCCACCACCTTCTTGCTGACCTTTCGGCACACGGGAGATAGAAGTGTCTTTGACGGCCATTTCCATCAGCTCAGGGACACCGAACAATCCCAGCACGATCGCAATCATTGGTAGGCCGCCGATAAGGTAATCAGAGTCGAAGGCAAAGCGGGCGTCCCCGGTCATCACGGCTTCGCCAACCGTCGTCAGCAAAAGCCCCATTACGGCGACGGCAAGTCCCTTCGAAATAGATCGCCCGGCCAGTGCCCCGACCATAGCCAAGCCAAGAACCGCCAACATGAAAAACTCAGGCAGACCGAACGAAAGAATAATAGGCAAAAGAATGGGGAGAGATAGCGCCATCATTGCAGCACCAAAGACCCCGCCAAATGCGGACACGGTAAAGGCGGCACCGAATGCTCTGTCTGCTTGACCCTTTTTGGCCAAGGGATAGCCATCCAGAATCGTCGCTTGTGACGCAACAGTTCCAGGAATCCCTAACATTACCGACGCAATTGTGTCGGATGTCGAGGTTACCGTGTACATGCCTAACAGCAGAGCAAACGCTGATACCGTCTCCATGCCAAATGTAAACGGCAGCAAGATAACCAGACCGACAACGCCGCCCAGTCCAGGGACAGCACCCATCCACATGCCGATAAAGACGCCAAGGAACAAATAACCGAGGGCTGGCCACTGAAAGATCAAAACCAGCCCTGTCCACATGGCATCAATCATCGTTTACTCTTCCTAATAAAATAAATTTTCACTAATTCTTTAAAGAAAACTGGCCCCGGCGAGAAGCCGGGGCCAGCAGGTCTTGTCTATAGAGACCGTTCTATTTCTTCTTTTTCTTCTTCACGACGCGCTTTTTGCCTTCGCTGATGTATTTATTTAGATGTGCCAAAATTGTGGGATCAATTCCACTCAGCATACCTGTAATCGCTTTTCCTCCTGCTGGATCAACATAAGGCAGGACGAAACCAAACTTCTTCTTTTGGTCTTTACGATACTTTTCAACTTTTACCACTTTGGCAAATGCCGGTTGAAGCGCATCCAAGGCCGCCTTCGGTGTTCCCGGAGGCATCAAAGAAACGTAGCTTACGCCATTAAGTGTCCGCACCATCCACTGATAAAGATTGGCCAGCTTACCTGACATCGCTTTGCCCGTGTGTTTCTTATAGAAATTGGGGAAGCTCGGCACGTCGCCAAAGATGTGATCCAAGTTGTTATAGCCGCCAGCCGCATTTGGCGTTGGGTGATACCACAATGCAGTCGCCTTACCAGGCTTAACCAATGCATCAACTGCATAACTGGAGAACACGTTTAGGCCCACTGTCTGCATATCTAGTTCGCCACGCAGCACAGAGTTATAAACTTTTTTGGAGCCCTTAAAGCCGGTCGTGTAGTTATATTTGGCACCTATCAGGTCCAAGCTAACACGACTCAAGAGGTCAAATCTGTGATGAGGCCGTTGGCCACCGAGTTTTGCACCCGCCTTCAAATTGTCAATGTCATCACGATTTTTAACAACTGACGTTCTGGCATAAGTCATAGCCAAGTTGGTCAAACCACCAACGAAAGCCATTG
>JABJKH010000034.1 GCA_018660465.1 Rhodospirillaceae bacterium | reverse complement strand
GATCGTCCGTAAACTTACTGCTTGCACCATGTAGCACCCTTACCAAGAGAGTCTCTTGCGGTAGATACGGCTGTACGCCGTTAACAAACCAAGGATCGCCATTCGCAAATAGAATCACCGAATACCGAGCGAACAAGGCGAAGGAAGCGGTGTCATCGATCATATCGCGTTCAAGGGCAAAGACCCTGATTCCTATATTGCCAAGTTTGAAGACCAGGGCGTCAAATTTGAGAAAAGAAGAGTGCCAGCCGAACAGATGCTCCAGCTCTTCCTCCATGACCCCAGCGGCGTTCAGATCGAATTAATCTTCGAAGTCGAAGGCGATCTGTCGGACGTGAAGCAGCTTTAGAATTCAACGTCCCTAATTTATATGCAACGTCCCCTTTGGCTTAAATGCGTGAAAGACGAAGGCGAAGGTGACATCGTAGGGGACATCCTCAAGCTTGCCAGCGACCTTTCGGCGTACAACGACATTGCCGACGTCTCTGCCTTTGGCAATCTCGCGGCTATCAAGGGCTGAATTCTGGCCTTTTTCCCAACTAAGCACCAAATCGCCCGCTTCGATTCGGCCCTTCTTCACCAGCAGCGGCATGCTCCAAGCGCTGTTGCCGACAGCGATAACCCGAACCATAGGCTTAATTCCTTTAGGCATTTCCCCCTGATACAGGAACGGCATGGCAGCCGTATCATAGTAAGCATAGGGGTTCCGGCCATAGGCTCGAAAAACGCTGAAGGTGGGAACGAGGACCTTAGCCCCCATCGGCGCACGCTTTTTAAAATTGGCAAAGCTTTCGAGACGAGCCGGAATGGTTTTTAGCTGCTTACCAGTCATAACGCCGACAATTCCTTCACCAAGAAATTGCTGCCACCATGAATCAGTCTGCCGGTCATACATCACCATGTCTGAATTCCGCAGCTTTCCCGTCGTCCCGAATTCAAGAACTTTCCCATCGAGCCGTCGATCAAAGACAATCGAAGAATTACACAGTGGGCAATAAGTAACGGCGATTGGAACGCCTTCAAACGTATCGTTGACGATTTCGTGCCAAATCAGAACCCGCAAAGGATAAGCCCGCGCCTTTCCGTTGATGATAAGGCCAATGACGGGCTCATTTTCACCAAGGTCCTTGTGATTGCTGACAGGTTCGAACTTTGGCTTGTCGATAGAGGGAATGCCGTCTTTAGGCGGCCCACCTGACATGATTTCATCGTATTTCACCGAATGCTTATTGAAATCTGTGCGCGGCCATTCATAGCGCCAGCTGTCGGGATTGGCCTGGACCGCGTTTATGCCAAAATACAAAATGATCGCGAGAGCCGTCAGCAGAACACCACTGTTAAATTTCGACATGGATAATATTCCTTTCTGAAATCTACAGGCCAATTGTGCAACTAAGCAGTGAAACACGGCAATTAAACCAGTTTCACAACTTGGTGAGGGGTATGCTTGACCAACCCCAACCCCAACGCCACAATCCGCAACTAACTGTACCGATATTGAGAGACTAAATTTGTGACCGAAACTGTTGATTCTGTTGTCATTGGGGCGGGTGTTGTGGGTCTGGCGGTTGCCCGAGCCTTAGCCCTAAGCGGCCGTGAAACCATAGTTTTGGAGGCCGCTGACGCGATTGGAACCGGCACCAGTTCACGCAACAGTGAAATAATTCACGCCGGTATTTATTACCCCAAAGGCAGTCTGAAGGCGCGCCTTTGCGTTCGTGGCAAAGAAATGATGTATGACTATTGTGCATCACATGGTGTCGAGCATAAGCGCTGCGGCAAATTGATCGTCGCCACCAATGATGCACAATTAGAGATTATTCATGACATTAAAGACAAAGCCGAAGCCAATGGCGTTATGGATTTGAAATGGCTGAACGCGGCCGAATGTGTGGAAATGGAACCGGCCTTAAACGCCGTGGGCGCATATTTATCACCGTCCACCGGGCTCATTGACAGCCACGGCTTGATGTTGGCCTACCAGGGCGACCTTGAAGACGCAGGCGGCATGATCGCCTTTAACAGTCCTCTGGCAGGTGGAGAAGTCTCCGACAAAGGGATTACCTTGGAAGTCGGTGGCGAGGCTGGCATGACCCTTCAATGCCAAACTCTGGTCAATAGTGCCGGTCTTGAGGCGCAATCCGTTGCCTCCAAAATTGAAGGCGTACCAGCCGACTCCATCCCTCCTCGCTATCTGGCGAAGGGAAACTATTTTACCCTTTCTGGAAAATCACCGTTTTCACGGCCAATTTATCCCGTCCCGGAAAAAGCTGGGCTTGGCGTTCATTTGACCGTGGACCTGGGTGGCCAAGCGAAATTCGGGCCTGATGTTGAATGGGTTGAAAAGATCGATTACGAGGTTGACCCGAGCAGAGGCGATAAATTTTATGCAGCAATCCGGGATTACTGGCCCGGTCTTGAAGACGGTGCCTTGCAACCAGGATACGCGGGCATGCGACCCAAGCTTCAAGCCCCAGGTGAAGTTGCTGCGGACTTTGTCATCCAAGACAGTTCCATCCACGGCGTGAAAGGGCTCATTAACCTTTACGGCATAGAATCACCGGGATTAACATCATCGTTAGCGATTGCGGAAGAAGTTCTAAAAAGGTTTGAGGATGCTACAGATCACTAGAATCAGCGCCATTATAATAGGCGTAATGATCGGCGTGCTTGCTTGGGCACCCGCGTTCGCTCAAGCGCCCGATGCTCAGGGGAAAATCCGCATCCAGGGCAAAGATGTCGAAGAAAAAGGGCCTGAAATTGAAGAGGACCCGAACGCCTTGCTCGATATGGGCGAGGAAATGCGTAAATTCGTCCAGAAGATCAGCCGATTTGCTCGGAAATATAAACGCTCATTCCAGATCCTAACCTCAAACAATCTGGAATTGATGGTCAAGTACGAGGACGTCGACAAACTAAAACCCGCCCCGGCAAAGACCTATATTCGTTCCATTGATGGTATTTTGCTCGAAGGTTTGTTTTACGGCGAAAAAATTTTTGGCCAGCCGACTCGTGACGTCAAAATAAAGCGGCAACTGGCTTTTGCCAAAATCGCCCGCAATAATGGCGTGCGCGTTCTTGTTGTTGATTACGTAAAGGACCGAAAATCCGTTGATGATTCCTATCGCCGGAATAGTGCAAATAAATTCGTCTCGTTTGCCGCCCACGCACGAGATTTGGAACTCAATACCCTGCCAACCTATCCACCTCGCCCACGAAGAGAGTCCTCCAAGAATATCTTATCGATGAAGGACGTGCGCAACTTCGTGATGATCAACGATGGTACGCGTTACGGGAACCAAGCCGAATACACCCTAAAAATGCACGATACCAATTTCGACATGCTATTGGTCGACGTCTTTCATGGTCGGGAACCGTTGACCCGAAGGGCAGTCGAGACGCTGAAGTACAAGAAAATCGGTGCCAAACGACTGGTAATGGCGCGCATCGACATCGGTTCAGCTGCAAGTTATAGATATTATTGGAAACCTCGGTGGAGAGAGGGTTCACCCAGTTGGATCAACGCCCCCTACCCTGGAGACCCAGACCGGTATTACGTTCAATATTGGCGACCGGAGTGGCAGAAGCTTATCGCTGGTAATACCAAGTCATTTGTTTATGGCATTATAGCCCAGGGGTTCGACGGCGTGGTTCTTAGCGGAATGAATGCGTACAAATTCTTCTTGGGCGAAGATGAACGCGAAGAAGACGAGGAATTGCGCCAGTAGACAGAAGGCTTATTTAAGCCTTGTCTCTCACCGGAGACTGAAAATAGCGGCTGGGGGCAATTTGTTCGATAACGAACCCCTCTCTCGAAGGGAACCTCTCGGCAGCAATTTTTCGTGCCTCTGCCTCGTTTTCAGCTTTGATATCTTGAATATGCGCATTAGCCCAATGGTCGCTTAAATAGGGATGGCATTGATTATCATCCGTAAGCTGGCGCACTTTCGCGTTGTAAACGGCAACCTCAAAATCTCGGTCATTATCGTTACTGCGGTAAAGCATGATCCTGCCCTTTCACCAGTGCATTGGTATCAGGGTATTCTCCGGGCAGTTAACAAAAGGTTTCAGGAATGAAAGGCTGCGTCACAACTCCACAATTTTCTCGATCAAATAGCCGGCAGAAGTCGGATACTTTGTAAGGGCCTTACTTTTTGCATGAGATTCGTCCCGCGCCTCTATTTCAAAATAGTGCGTATCAGCCCAGTCTTTCGACAGATGACGATGGCGTTCACCAGCATTTTCAAGCTTGCGAACCTCCTCATTATGAACGGCAATTTCAAAATTTGGCATCATTAGTATCCTTTTATCTACTGCGCCCGATTTAAACCAAAATTCCTTTATAAAGAGTTTCAGCACGGGCTAAGTCGTCTGGGCGATTGACGTTAAAAAATGGATCAACCGGTTCTGTCGGGAACCCTACATGAAGGATATTGTATCGCCCGGTCCATAAATCAATCTTGCGCATTTCCTCGTCCACCATGGCGCGGTGCAACTCCTCTTTCAGCCGCACCGGCCACAGCGCAAAAACAGGGTGCGTGCGACCGTTGGTCATTGCGCAAGCCATGTCAGCTTGCTCGTCTTCTATCGCCTCAAACAAACGTTCAACCATATCCAGCGGGACAAACGGCGCATCGGTCGCAAACGACACAACCCACTGAGCCTCTGGAACATTGATTGCGGCCCACCCCAACCCTGTCAAAATGCCTGCCAGAGGTCCTTGGAAGCCATCTATGACATCGGGCACAGTTTCCAACCCTTGCGCCTCAAACCGCTTGGGATCGCCGTTAGCGTTAATGATAAGGTGGGAGACTTGCGATTGAGTGCGTTCGATCAAAATATCTATAAGGCTACGGCCACCCAATTGCCGGAGACACTTATCGCCCCCCCCCATACGCCGAGCCAAGCCACCCGCCAATAAGACACCGACAACAGGGCCGCGCGGAGCGGTCATTCTGCCGCACCCTTTCGTTGAGATTTACGGGGCTCATCCGCAATTGACGACGTGTCTACATCATAGACAATCCGGTTTTCACCTGACAGCGCAACGAAACGCTTGCCCCGCGCGCGACCAACCAGGGTTAATCCCACCTGCTTGGCCAAGTCCACACCCCAGGCGGTAAAACCGGATCTGGAAATTAAGATCGGGATTTGCATATGCACGCATTTGATCACCATCTCACTGGTCAGGCGTCCCGTGGTATAGAACATCTTATCTTCACCGGTGATCCCTTCCATGAACATATACCCGGCAATTTTATCGACAGCGTTGTGGCGTCCCACGTCTTCCATATAAATCAACGGACGGTCGTCATGACACAGCACACAGCCATGTATAGCGCCTGCTTCCAGGTACAGGCTGGGGACAGTGTTAATTTTCTTTACCAGATCATAAAGCCAGGACGTCTTCAGCACGGCATCACTTGAAAGCTTGGCGTCTTCGAAACTTTCCATCATGTCGCCAAAGACCGTTCCCATGGCGCAGCCAGACGTCTGGGTTTTCTTTTTAAGTTTTTCCTCGTAATCGGTTTTTCGCGCCGTGCGAACGACGACGGTCTCAACCTCTTCGTCATAATCTACCCCCGTAACTTCATCATCGGGCAGCAACATATTTTGATTTAGAAGGTATCCTACAGCCAAATACTCAGGATAATCATTGATCGTCATCATGGTAACGATTTCCTGACCGTTTAAGTATAAGGTCAGCGGTCGCTCGACTGTAACAGACGTCGTTAACGGCTTGCCGTCCTGATCCACACCTTGAACCTTTTCGGTCAACTGTGGATCAGCCGGGTCAGGCTGGACGATAAAGTCTTTTGCGTTAGACAAGGGGTGCCCTCTTTTCAATTCGGATCCGCGTGACTACATAGATAAAATAGCGTGATAACCCTGGGAAAAAACCTTAAATATCTTAGGGTAGATGAATTGCTATCATATTAATGGCTGAGGATACGTTCACCTGATGATTGATCCGTTTGGACGAGAAGTCACCTACCTTCGTGTTTCGGTTACTGACCGTTGTGATTTTCGCTGCCGGTACTGCATGTCTGAGGACATGACATTCCTACCGCGGCGCAATCTATTGACGCTTGAGGAACTCGATCGTCTGTGTAGCGCTTTCGTTCGCTTAGGCGTCAAGAAACTGCGGCTCACAGGTGGCGAACCCCTGGTCCGTCGCAACATCATGAGCCTCATTCAAAACCTGAGCCGACATTTAGACTCGGGCGACTTAGAAGAACTCACCTTGACGACCAATGCCAGCCAGCTCACCCAATACGCTCAAGAATTGGCCAACTGCGGCGTCCGGCGACTCAATGTCTCCGTCGACTCCCTCAACCGGGATAAATTCAAAGACATCACCCGCCGGGGCGACTTAAACCAAGTCTTTGAGGGCCTTCAGGCTGCCAAAGACGCAGGCCTAAAAATTAAAATCAATACGGTCGCGTTGAAGGACGTTAATGATGACGAATTTAATGATCTCATTAAATGGTGTGGGGACGAAGGCTTCGATCTTACCTTCATCGAAACCATGCCGATGGGTGAAATTGACGATGATCGGACAGATCACTACTTATCGCTAACCCAAATTCGGAAAGACCTAGAGAAGAATTGGACCCTGGAAGACATTCCTCTCAAGACAGGTGGGCCCGCGACCTATGTCTCCGTTGGTGAAACAGGCGGGCGGGTCGGCTTCATCACCCCCATGAGCCATAATTTCTGTGAAGGCTGCAACCGGGTTCGCGTCACCTGCACCGGCACGCTCTACATGTGCCTCGGACAAAACGACCAAGCCGACCTGATAACGCCGCTACGTCAAAGCGAAGGCGACGACCTGCTGACCCAAGCCATTGAAGAAGCCATCTCGCGCAAACCCAAAGGCCACGACTTCGTCATCGATAGAAACAGCCGCCCGGCTGTCGCTCGGCATATGAGTGTTACGGGGGGTTAAAGCCCCTTCTTCAACCAAAACTGCCAAATATTTTAAGATCGGCGCAAAACCATATGTCCAGTCTAGTGTCCAGTTACCCGTTTTGAGTGTCCAGCTTGAAAGTCTTTCTCTTGCTCCATTTTCGACTTTTATTTTTTTTGAGTATTGTGTATTTTCAATAAGTTAGCTATATGTTTCTGAATAGTTTAATAAAATGTCCCCTTTATTATTTTAAAGGATGTCAAAAATCTTTTTTGTTCGCGAACATTTTAGGCTTTGCAATTATAAATTGAAGTCGGATAAATACAGGGCTCGGACGCAAAAAGCGGACCGGGCATTTTTATGACCGCTCCGCAATTCATAATCTAACAAAAGGAACGGCAGTCATGAAATCAAGAACTTCAAAACTCAAGAAATCCGTGTTTGAGACTGGCACAAACGACAATTACGACCGAGAAAACTACATCAACGGTTTAACCATTGTGAAAACAGCCTCAAATTCTCAGTCTGCGAGTGTTGTCGGGGCAAAAAAAACCACCGATTGGAGATGTTTCAGCCCCAACAAACTCTAAGAGAAGAGGTGAAGAAACTGCAAAAGGCTGTAAGACACTTTACTGCAAAGGTGTGAAAAATGTTGCAGAGCTTGAAGCACTTAAGATCACACAAATGGTTACTCCAACAGCAGCAATAGCCGAAAAAATAAAAAAATTACGTGGTGAAATTAGAGAGTTGCAAGAGGATTACTTTGATCGTGGCTGCAATAGCCATCCGAATCCGACCTGCCCCTAATTAATCGACCCTATTTACTAGGCTCCAAGAATAAAAACTCCTCCTGATACATACAGGTATCGCGATCTAGTGATGCGGAAAAATGGAGTCTCTCGCAAATTCTGAACCGTAGGGTGAGGAGGTTAGCGCTAGCCAGCCCTCTCGCCTTTCGGTACCAGTAAATAGCCTGGTCGATTAAGTATGGATGGTTTTCCGATGCTCTTTCATAAAAACTGGCAATCTTTGCTTGAGTGCGGCTTTTCTGGGTTGGTTTGGATAATTTTTCGGCTAAAAGAAACCACTCTCGTGCCCGGGCATCTGGTAGGTAGGAGTTGCGAATGCACTCGATGCCAATAAAGACCGCCAACTTCACAGCAGACTCTTCCTCCTCTTTGAAAAAAGCCACCTGATTTTTCTTTAGCGGTTCCAAGTACTGATCCGCCATTTCTACAGATTGGGGAACGCCTTGGCCCTTTAAGTATCTATACCCTAGAAAAAACTTAGCCCGACCATTTCCCGATTCGGCCAACTTCTTAAAAATTTTAATAGCCGCCTGTGACTTTCCCTCGGTTTCTAACGATAAGGCGTCTTCAAGTGTTTGCGCCGATGAAGTAGTTGTAGAGCTTAAAACTAAGCACAAAATTATTAAAGCAACTCGCATGACTTGATCTCCTAGACGGAGGCTTCAGTTATTATAAAGGCTCAGGCTAGGGCTAGGGCTATGGAAGGGATGGGAACGCTTTTGGCAGAAAGGTTTGAAGAAAAGTGAACGCGCTAAAGCCCCAACGTCGGCAACTGTACTTCCGGATAGCGGGTTCCGGCGACGGCGTCTAATGCGAAGATTTCATTCAGCAGGGATAGTTCTTCGGTGCTGAGATCAATATCCACAGCGGCAACATTCTCCAACAGATGCGTTCGGCGGGCCATGCCGGGGATGGGGATCACTTCGTCGCCTTGGTGTAGCAACCAGGCAATCGCGATTTGTGCGGGAGAAACGCCTTTATCCGCCGCAATATCATCTAACGGCTTGAGAAGGTCTTGGTTTTTCTCAAGATTTTCTTGTTGGAAGCGCGGGTGTTCTTGCCTACGCCGATCTGTTTCTTTTAATCCATCGAAACCCCGAACCGTGCCGCTTAAAAAGCCCCGACCCAACGGGCAATAGGCGATGAAGGAAATTCCGAGTTCACGGCAAACCGGAAGCACATCAGCCTCAGCCTCCCGTGACCAGAGTGAATATTCGGTTTGCAGGGCTGAGATCGGATGCACCTTGTGGGCGCGACGTATGGTTTCAGGTCCAGCTTCCGAGAGCCCCAGATAACGCACCTTCCCCTGCTCCACCAGCTTCGCCATCGCCCCAACGGTATCTTCGATCGGGGTGTCTGGGTCGACCCGGTGCTGATAGAAGATATCAATGACGTCCACGTTGAGCCGCGCCATACTTTCTTCGCACGACGCGACCACTGATTCGGGGCGGCTATTGATTTCGAACCCGCCTTCGGGCTTGCGGCGATTACCAAACTTCGTGGATAGGATGAACTTATCGCGAAGGCCGTTCAGCGCTTGGCCGAGGAATTCCTCGTTCTTACCATTGCCGTAAGCGTTGGCCGTATCGATGTGATTAATGCCGAGGTCTACGGCGGCTTCAATGGTAGCGCGGCATTCAGCCTCGTCGGCGCCGCCATAAAGCCCGGTCATGGACATGCAGCCCAAGCCAATTGCGGACTTCTTCGGTCCGTTCTGACCTAACTTACGATATTTCAAGAATTCCCCCTCAAATCACTGCCCCTACTCAGGAACAATAACCCATTCGTCGTCGACTTTCACGTTTGCATCCTTCAGCAAATTCATCACCGGGCAGCGCAGCTTGACGTTTTTCTTTAGCTTCTCAATGCGGGCCGCAGACTCATTGGTCTTCAGCGTGATTTTCAACTTAACCCAATTAAAATGCGGCCTGATGCCAACAACACCGCGCGACCCGCGACGGTCAACTTCGCCATCGGCTTCCATATCGACGCCGCTATATTTGAAATCCATGGTCTTGGCGACCATATTTATGATAACGGAATCACATCCGAGCAAAGACGCGAGAACGTTCTCCATCGGCGTTGGCCCTGTATCAGTGCCACTGGCCTCATCGTTGATCACCACATGCCCCCGGACAGTAGCCACCGTCCGACACGTCGCATCATTCGTCGATTTCACAGCACGAATACCCAACATAGCCTTATTGGGATCAACGTCGGGTTTCAAATAGTCTTTATCGTCGGCATTGATATTGTTCACGTAAACTGCTCCCGCCCTAAATTTATTGTCTACTTGCCGCTACCTTGCCCCCACCAACTTGCCCATGGTGAAGGCACGGGATACTATTTGATCAATCATTGAAACGAAAGACACAATTCACTTACTCCAATTTCCTTTAGCTGGCACCCCCTCCGCTATGACCGTATTGACTTCCCCGACCATGGCACGCAGGGCCCAAATATTAACGCTTATTGGCTCTAGCCATGGCATGAGCCACTTTTATGGCTTCGCGCTAGCTTATCCAATGGTCAATTCCCTGAAGGCTGAATTTGGCGTTAGCTATGCAGCGCTGGGGTTTCTACTGGCCATTCTCAATATCACAACAGCAGTTGTTCAAATCCCCGTCGGGTACGCCGTGGACAGAATTGGTCCGCGTGTATTTTTGCCTACCGGTCTGTTCTTGATGGCAACGGGCATTGGTGCGGTCGCATTTGCCACTGATTATTGGATGCTGGTTGTCCTCATGATCGTTGCTGGGGCCGGCAACGCCATGTTTCACCCGGTCAATTTCACGATTTTAACCCAGACCATGGAACAATCCTTCATGGGGCGGGCCTTCAGCATCCATACCTTCAGTGGCAACATTGGAATGTGGCTGGTCCCTGGAACCATGTTTGTTTTAACTGAATGGTGGGGCTGGCAGAACGCATTGATGTTTGTAGGTACCATCGGCTTGGCGCTCGCCGCACTCGTCCTGGTCTGTGGCCACGTCTTCCAACCTACAGAAATAGCTGCTGATGAGGTGGCGGAGAACAAAGCCGTTTCGGTGGAAGAAGGCACGCGCGTTATTCTGTCACGACCGATCCTTCTAATGTCGGCCTTCTTTGCTTTTTCGACATTGGTTATTACGGCCATGCAAACTTTTATGCCGGTGGCGCTGGTCCAAATCCACGGCGTCAGTGCTGCGTTTGGCACTAAAGCCGTGACCACGTATTTAATCGCCAGCGGTGCTGGGATTTTGTTGGGAGGGTATCTGGTTGATAAAATGCCCTATCACAGATCTATGGCAAATGTAGTTTTGGTCGGTTCTGCCATCTTTTTATTACTCGTCGGCGTTTGGGATTTATCACCCACGATGATACTTGTTTTACTAAGTGGTGCAGGCTTGGTTCATGGCCTATTGCGCCCCGCCAGAGACATCATCGCGCGTTCAATGACGCCGGATCATTCGACAGGAAAGGTCTTTGGTTTCCTTTCCACCGGGCTCAGCATCGGTAATGCGATCGCACCGGTCCTGTTCGGCTGGATCATCGATATAGGTTCGCCAGCCTGGGTGTTCTATGGCTCAGCAATCATCCTCATCATCAGCATCCCGACCCTAGGCAGTACACAGGTTGATACGCGTATGAGTCCAGCAACCAATCCATAAAAAAACGGCGGCCCCTCGGACCGCCGTTTTCTCAAATTATTCAGACGTTAATTAAGACCCGTAGGACACCGTCAGGTCACCAACGCCATCAACATGGCCTTCAAGCTTACCGCCACGCGGTACAGGGCCAACACCTGCCGGTGTGCCCATCATGATCAGGTCGCCAGGGGCCAATTCAACCAAGCCGGAAAGGTAGGAAATCGTTTCCTTCACGTCCCAGATGTGTTGGTTGAGGTCACCTTCTTGTTTCATCTCACCATTGACCTTAACCCAAATCGCACCTTGATCAGGGTGGCCGACTTGCTCCACGGTCTTAAGTGTGGTGACGGGTGCGGAATTATCAAACCCCTTCCCCATATCCCAAGGACGCCGCATTTCTTTCGCCTGTGCCTGAACGTCGCGCCGGGTCATATCAAGGCCCACACAGTACCCATACACATGCTCAAGAGCATCAGCTTCAGAGATATTCGCGCCGCCCTTGCCAATCGCAACAACCAACTCAATTTCGTGATGCAGGTCTTCGGTCTTGGGCGGAAACGGAATGGTCGCACCGCTGGGGACAATCGCATCGGCCGGCTTCATGAAGAAAAATGGCGGCTCGCGATCAGGATCGTGACCCATTTCGCGAGCATGGGCTGCATAGTTCCGCCCCACACAATAAATTCTCCGAACAGCATACGCGTCGTCGCTGCCCTCAACCGGAATGGTCGGTTGCTCAATATCAAATACTAAACCCATGATTACTCCATACTTCTTGAATGTCTTAAATTTTGAACGTCTTAATATTTGCAGGGGCGATACATACCAGAACATCTGCTGATCGCAATACCCGTCACCGGTTTGTGATTAGAATTTGGCTCACTCCTAGCTCGTTCCCTGCCATTTCTTGGCAATATCGATGACAACACCGTTGGGACCACGAAATTTTCGCTCGACATTAATTTCGTTCTCGCGTTCGCCATGGAGCGTACCGCCGGACGCAGTGATTTGCGTGCTGGCCTCCTCCATATCATCGACTTCGAAACCGATATGGTGGATGCCATAGAACTCGGCTCCACGCTCATCGCCAGCATGGTCATCGTCACGATACTTGATCAACGTCAGGTTCACGACACCATCCGACATGCGGACAGCGTGCGCCTGCTGCGCATGGATTTTCATGCCGAAGGAATCCACGTAAAATTTTGCGGTTCCTTCAAGATCGTCCGTTGAAAGAGTGATGTGACGCAATTTTGCCATGGCTATGCTGCCTCTACTGGATTCCTCAAAATACCAATTTTGGAAATTTCAATCTCGGCCGTCTTCCCCGGTTCCATCAAGACTTTTGGATCGCGTCGAAAACCGACGCCACCTGGCGTTCCAGAAACAATAACATCGCCCGGATTAAGCGGTGTGAAGGTCGAGATGTAATTGATCAACGTCGGGATATCGAAAATCATCATGTCCGTCGTCGTATGCTGCATCACTTCCCCATCGAGGCGGGTTTCCAGCGTCAGGACAGTCGGGTCTGGAATTTCATCGGTGCAGACCATCCAGGGGCCAAAGCTGCCAGTTTCAAAAAAGCTTTTGCCGGGCAAAAATTGTTTGGTGTGGTACTGCCAATCCCGAATGGTGCCTTCGTTGTAGCAGGAATAGCCGCAGATATAATCAAGTGCGTCTTCCTTTTCGACGAAGCGCGCGTGCTTGCCAATGATGACAGCCATTTCGCCTTCATAATCGTAGTACTCACCCTGACTTGGCTTCTTTAGCGCTTGCAGATGGCCCACCTGACTGTCGGGATAACGACAGAAAATCATGGGCTTTTCAGTGTCTGCATTGTGGGTTTCAGCAATGTGATCCTTGTAGTTCAAGCCAACACAAATGATCTTCGCCGGGTTCGGGATAACCGGCAGCATTTTGACGCTTTCAACATCCGTATCCGGCGTCTTATCGCCCAAACGATTTGCGACATCGGCCAGGGCATCCCCTGCAATAACATCTTTCAGGGTCGGGTAGCGGTGTGCGAGGTCGTCACCAACTGTCGTCAATTTGCCTTCGCCGTCAGCCAAGCCATAGGTTGCTGTGCCGTTCACTTCATAACTGGAAAACTTCATTCTTAATCTTTCAATTCAGGTTCGGTTAAACATCATATTCAAGGATATCGAGGCCACAATTCCGGTCGACCATGTAGATCAACTCCCGATCATCGACGAATACGTCATTGGCTTGAGGCGTCGGAAATCCGCCACAGGGGTCCGGGATAAAATTCCCGACTTCTTCGGGCAGTTTTGGGTTCTTGAGATCAACAATCCGAAGCCCGCCACAGAACCATGTCGCAAAAACAAGCGTGCCGTGTGGTTTCTCGTGGAACTGATGCGCGCCAAAGCGGTCACCGGGGCGGGGGTTTTCCATTCGCGAATAAGGGCTGTCCATTTCCTGGACGTGATAGGTGGAAACGGTCTGAATATCACTCAGGTCGGTCACATCAAATACAGACATACAGGCATGAGGTTGTCCGTGCACGAAACCCATGTGTTCTTCTTCAACACCAACCGCAATGCGACGTCCGTTTATATCCCCGATCGGCATGATGGTGTGGGATGGCTCAACCACCGGCGGGTGCGGAATTTCACCAACGGTTTTCGGGTTTTTCATGTCCGTGATATCGATGATCCGATAGCCAGACTGCCAGACAGCAGCCCACATTTCGTCACCGAAACGCATGGCATGGTGGAGTCGATGGGAATATCCGGTCCACCACGGCTTTTCACCGGCGCCGATGTTCTGACCCGGCAACCACCAGCGGGAGACTTCTTCCGGTTTGGTCGGGTCTTGGCAGTCATAGGTCACCAAAATATTGCCAACGAAGCCTTCCATCTCGGTCGAGATATACGCATAGCGTTCATCTGCATCGAAGCGATGGGTGCCAAAGCCGTGGGTCTTAGTATAGCTAAGAAGCTTAGGGTTTGCCTTATCAGCAACATCCCACAGCCGCCAGCCGCCACCGTCGTAACCACGTTCTCGGGCCTCATCAAGCGCAGGAATTTCTTCAACCGAACGACCTAAGATTTTGGCGCAATCCTCATCCGTTGCAGGTCGACCATTTTTTTTCTCAAAATCCGCGCGGACACCCGGCAGCTTATCGCCCAAACGCAAAACGTGGCGCTTATCCATCTCCACGTTTGTATACATGAGGTCACCCGCAATTCGCACCTTGTGAGTGTGCGAATAGTCAGGCGGCTCAATGGTCGAAACGACCTTCGGGTTCTTCGGATCAGAAACGTCCAAGATTGACGTCCCATTTGGACGATCCATATGCCCGATGTAGGCGTAATCGCCCTGCACTTCTATCTGACCGGCGCCCGGCAGATCAAGGTGTCCGATGCGAGTAACGTTCTTGGCTATGGGTTTAAAATCACCGTCTAACGGCATACCCAAGTCTCCTTAAGTTTATTATTCGGTGGTTCCGCCTTGTTCGGCCGCTTCCCCTTTATGGATGGCATCCCGATCAGCTTTTCGAGATTTTCGCCATTCCTTCAAGTAAGGAAGGATCAACGAAAGAACCAAACAGACCCAAAGGACATTGCCTGTCGTTGACGAGAATATCGTCATGACATCGCCCTTCGACATCCTAAGCGCGATGATGAAGAAGTTCTCCAGCATGGGCCCCAAGATCACGCCGATCAAAATTGCGGCAACGTGATAGTCTGTCTTGCGGGCGATATAGCCGATAATTCCGAACACCAATGCCACGTTCATATCGAAGACGTATCCGCGGGGCACAAATGATCCTACCAACGTAAACGCGATGATGATCGGCGTGACGTACCTGGTCGGCACCATGGTCACCCGCGACATATAGCGCGCCAGTGGAAACCCTGCCGGAAGCATCATCATATAGGTCAGCAACATCGCCGTGAACACACCGTAGGCCAGTTCAGGTTTTTCCATGAACAGATCAGGACCAACCGTAGTCCCGTGATACTGCAACACAACCAGCATAATTGCCGCCGTGGCACCACCTGGAATACCAATCACGAGAAGCGGTACCAGCGTTCCCGACGTCACCCCATTGTTCGCGGATTCTGGCGCGATCAGACCTTCGTAATGGCCCGTGCCATAAAGTTCCGGAGTCTTGGAAAATGTCTTGGATTGCTGATAGGCAACGAACGATGCAATGGCCGCACCCGCACCAGGAATAACACCAATAATGAGGCCGATTTGACTCGTCCAAACAATATGCCACCAGCGCTTAAATGCGATACCGGCCCCTTCAAAGGTATCTCCCCAAGTCGAATTTATCATTTTCTCCTGTCCGGCTTTGGACAAGATCGATTTACGCTCAATGATTAAGAACGCTTCGGAAATGGCAAACAGACCGACCAAGGCCGGGATCAGAGGTACTTTGTCGTACAATTCCAAGAACCCGAAAGTGCCACGTGGCGTCTCGTAAATTACGTCCGCACCGATATAGCCGATCATCAAGCCGAAGAAGCCCGCGATCAGACCTTTGAGAGTATCTTTGGCCGCAATGGTGGCGATCAGTGAAATGCCGAACAGCATGATGACGATCATTTCAACCGAGTGCAGCACATAGACCAATTCAATGATGTACTGCATGGTGAACAACACCACGATCGTGGTCAGCAATCCGCCAATATTCGAGGAGACAAACGAGATCGAGAGTGCTTGCGGTCCCATGCCTTTTTGGGTCAATGGATACCCATCAAGTGGCGTCGCAGCAGCACCCGCGGTCCCTGGAATATTCACCAAAATTGCAGGAATTCCCGCCCCTAGCCTGGATGAGCAATAGAGCGCGACCATGAACATAAGTCCCATTTCCTCGCCCATCGCCAAGGTCAATGGTAACAGAATAATAATCGTATTTGCGGCACTGAAACCAGGAATGGCGCCAACAATAATTCCTAAAAAGATCGCCGGCAGGATTACCCACCAGTAATTAAAAAAAGTATCGAAAAAGAGTCCTGTGAAGAAGGCTAAATCAAGATCCATATCAACCTCCCAACATCGATTTAACGATGGGATTTACGAAGGTTTCAAAGGGGCCTTCTGGGAAGCGTCGCTTGAAAATAACGATAAACAGGATATATCCGCCAATCGCTAACGTAGCAGATAAGCCAAGGATGAAGCGTTTGTTTTGCCATTCCGAAAGCACCAGCATTGCCAGAGCCAAGAAGCCGAATGTCACAATGGTGAAACCGCCGTATGGCACAAGGAGAATATAAAGCAGCGTCAATCCAAACAGCATGACCCGCTTCGGAATGACCGAAATCGGATTAGCCAAGGCCTCAAATGACATCGTCGCTTTGCCAGACCGAACCTCTAAAAATGTCTTTATCAGGAAAATTGTGCAAAGGAGGAAAAGGATACCTCCAACCAAAAAGGCACTGACCTGCGCTTCCCACTTCATATTCATAATCGTCGATATGTAGTAGATTGTGAAGATTATTGCGGCGACCGGAATGATTAAATCCGCACCGATCGGTTTTGGTTCCGCCCCACCAGATGGGTTATTTTCAGCCATCTACAAAAATTCCTTAAATTGTTTTTAAACACGAAATGAGCGGCATACCCATACAAGGGTACGCCGCTCACCTCAATGTAGAACTTACAGAAGAGCTAGATTACTACTTCTTTTTGCTGCTCATCAAATCAGCGAAATCTCTGCCAACCGCCATGATATCTTTGGCATAGGCTGCGCAATCTTCCGGTGTGCCCCATTTAATCAGGTTCCACGGAAGTTTGGCTTTCAGAACCGCTTTCTTGAAGTCCGGATCCTCGATAGTTGCCTTACCGGTGGCAATCAGCTTTGCATAACGGTCCGGATGTTTCTTGGTGAACGAAGTCTTCACCGCAAACGCGCGAGCCGATGCCAGGGCCGGCAGGTGCATGCCGAACTTTTGGTTCACCATTGGGGCGTTATAGAGCGCCTTGGCATAGTCACCCGTGGGCTTGTTAAGGTCGAACGTAACCAGCGTTTTCCAGGACTTATACTTCCGTGCGATACCGCCAGAAGGAAGTGCGCCAAAGTCCATTTCGCCAGAGGCAACACCCTTACGAGTGTTCTTGCCACCTGATAATGGAATGAGGTTGAAGTCGAGGCCAAGGTGCTTGGCAAGCGCCAAAGCGCCCAATGAAGCTGGGTGCGCCAAGCGGCTGACACCAACGTTCAACGTACGCTTTTTGCCTTCAGCAATCAGTTCTTCAATGGTGTTAAATTTCGCACGTTTCTTGTGTACGAAGAACACACTAGGATCAAGATCAACTTGGTTGAAGTAGACGTAATCACCAGGGAAGCTAAAGCCCTTAGGCTTGGAAACAACCCAGTTCAATGTCTCAGGTCCCATGTTGCCGAACAGCAACGTATGGCCATCATCCTTGGCGAGGCCCATATATTTCTGGTAGCCCACACGACCGGCGGCACCAGGATAGAAAGAAGCTTCGAAATTAACTTTCAAGTACTTCTTCCATACGGTCGTGACTAAGCGTTGGTTACGGTCTGCACCGCCGCCTTCGCGCGTTCCAACCATTATGTTGATGTCTTTCGACGGGAATTTGCCATGGCCCATGCCAAATGCGTCGAACGGAGACGACGCCAGCGCCGCCGCACCTAATGCCGACGTTCCTTGCAGAACTGTCCGGCGATCAAAAACTTTCTTCATGGATATCCTCCCTTAGTTATTTTGTTCTCTATCAGAACTTTTCAGAGTTTCACATTATAAATCGTCGAATTGGGACTCCCCCGTCCCGATAGGGGAAATCATTGACCAATTCAACACCCGGGTCAAGTTACACAATCGATAAAGTCTTTCGGGCGCAATCAAGATTTCGTTACAAGATTAAGGCTTAATTTAGGCCATCACTTGGCTTGTGTTCCCCTTTGCGTTCTCGAAAGGCGATGTAGGTCGTAGACGCGAAAATAATTGTCCCCCCAATCCAAACCCAAACATCAGGAACCTCGCCAAACACCAAAAATCCAAGAATCGCGGCCCAAATCAATTTGGTAAAATCGAGTGGCAGCACAACTGTTATATCAGCCTCCTTAAAGGCCTGGGCGAGGCTCATTTGCCCCAGTGTCCCCAAGAGCCCAATAACGAACAACCACGGCCAAAATTCTGCCGTCGGCCATTGCCAAAACGGAATTGCCGCGATCAAGCTAAACGGTGTCAGGAATATAGTCGCGTAAGCGGTGGTGGTCAGGCTAGATTCTGTGCGCCCCAGAATCTTGATGATGATCATCGTACCGCCCCAAAGAGCAGCAGAAACAAATATCGACACGGATCCAATATCTACTTCCACAATACCCGGTCGCAAGATTATAAAGGCGCCGATAAAACCAATGATCAACGCAACAATTCGGCGAGCGTGAATAATTTCGTGAAGAATTAGAACGCCCATCACTGTCGCAAACAATGGTGCCGTGAAGGTAATCGCGATGACCTTCGCCAATGGAGATACCGAAAGGCCATAGAAATAGAGCAACATGCAAAACGCGTTCAATCCACCACGCCAAGCGTGCATCTTTAGTCGCTTCGTCCTCAGAGGTTCAAAACGATAATAAATAAGGACTGGCAGAAAGAGTAAAAGCCCAATGGTGATCCGAAAAAATGCGGCCTGGAAGGCGTGCATTCCCATTTCCGAGGTGACGACACGGACGCACGCGTTCATGGTCACAAGAAATATTACCGCGCCGATCATGAAGCCCATGCCCCTAGCCGTGCTCGGGGGGCTGTTCATTAATTTGGAGAACATCTAAGTTTGGACTTCCGGTGGCTGGCTAAAAATATTGAGCCACCATCTTTGCACGTGCATCAGCATGTATCGAACAAATTCGATATTATCCTGCTGGATAATTTTAAAGTACTAATAAATAAGGACAATTCATCCCATGGCATCAGCGAATACTCAGATTTCTACATACAGCTGGCTGGGTCTCTGGACATTATATCTTCGCGAATCACGACGTTTCATTAATGTCGGTATGCAGACGATTCTAGCCCCAGTGATCACGACGCTCATATTTCTAACGGTGTTTGCCGTTGCCTTAGGCCGGTCTGAGCGGATTGTCGCGGGTGTTCCCTACCTTGAATTTTTAGCCCCTGGTCTGATTGTCATGGCCATCTTACAGAACTCGTTTGCCAACACTTCTTCCTCACTCATGACGGCAAAGATGCAAGGCAGCATCGTTGATACCCTGATGCCTCCCTTAACCTCACTTCAGTTAACCATTGGATATTCGTTCAGTGGCGCCACGCGTGGACTGATTGTTGCCTGCATGGTTACGACGGCGATGTCAGTGTTCGTTGACTTCACACTCCACAGTTTGCCGTTCGTTTTGTTTCATGCGATCAACGCGGCCCTGATGCTGTCCATGCTGGGAATGATCAGTGGCATATGGGCTGATAAGCACGAATACAATTCAGCCGTCACCAACTTCGTCATAATGCCGCTATCGTTCCTATCAGGCAGCTTTTACAGCATTGAACGTTTGCCCGAGTCCTTTCAGACGTTTGCGCATTTAAACCCCTTCTTCTATCTAATTGACGGCTTCCGTTACGGGTTTATCGGACGTTCTGACAGTTCGCTGGAAATGGGGATCGCCGCAATCACGGGAATTAATATCGTGCTGGCAATCGTTTGCTACCGGATGTTTGATACTGGATACAAACTAAAGCCGTAAGGAGCCGCATCATGATTGCCGTCATTTTTGAAGTCACGCCGGACAAAGAACGGTTTCAGGAATACTTGGATATCGCGGGCGAGCTACGCCCCGAACTGGAAAAGATCGATGGCTTCATTTCCATCGAACGGTTCTCTAGTTTGGTCAATGAGGGCAAAATTCTCTCGTTGTCCTTCTGGCGCGACGAAGAAGCCGTCAGCCAATGGCGCGCACATGTCGAACATCAAGCGGCTCAAGCAAAAGGGCGAGGCGGCGTCTTTCTTGACTATCGCCTAAGAGTGGCCGAAGTCGCTCGGGATTACTCGATGACCGACAGGTCCCAAGCCCCCCAAACTTGATCAAAGCCTAATCAAATTGTCGTAAATGCGGGAGTGTCGCCGTGACCAGGGTGGCCGCCTCTGACGGCCCCTGCCCGTGTATCGCCATAAAATGCTTTGAACCCAGGGGCCAAGGGGCGCGAATTCGGCATAGCGAGCCACAAACGGAGCAGATGCCTTTTCTCATCAGGGTCGGAATAATCTTCGAATTCTGTCCTCATATGATAGGCAAGATGGTTGTTCAGGAACTGCATGTCGCCGGGCTGGAACATCATGGTAAGCTGAAACTCTGGCCGCTCACAAATTGTATCAATCAAATCAAGGGCTTCGCTCTGTTCCGGCGTCCAACTCGGTACATCGTCCATTAAATGTGCCGAACGCATATGTGTGCGGGTATATCGGCAGGCAAAATGCCCCTCGTGGACTGTAAATACAGGTTGCTGGTAATACGTAGGCGTGCCGGGAAACTCGTTACCTTGAAAACTCCAATAAAAAGGCTGGTACAGGACCTCCAAAAGATCGGGGCGGGTTTTCAAAATTTCATTGTGGACTGCCGGAGCGCTGACAATCCGGCTGAGCCCACCCGATTTGGCCGGACGCAGACACAAAAGCCCGGTTACATCAGCCGCATCGGAATGATAGGTCAACTCGCCATGGCTGGTATAACCTCGAAACTTGGGGCCATCCAAAGGTGTTCCGAGGTCACGGACATCACCGAGTAAATCTCCTCTTTTGCTTTGAGAGACCGCCGTTCCCAGGTGCAGGCCAAAGCCCCAATAGATCAGCCTGAGTTCCTCTTTAGAGTACGGCGCGGTCGGCAACCCACGAATCAGAAAAATCCCGCGGCCTTCTTCTAATCCGCCCCGAACGTCATCAATAAGTCCTGTCAGCCCTGGCACAGGAAATTGTTCCCTAGTCAGCACGTCAATGGTCACGCCGTCGGCAATGCACCCCCGTAACACTTTATCAATTTCGGAAACTTCCAGGTCAGAAAGGATATGGACCCAATCTTCAGACTCTGTCGCTTCTGTCCCCATCCAATCGGACCGGCCGGTCACAGGCTGCCGCACCAAACTAGTCTCCTGCCCCAGTATCTGCCTCTATATCGCTGGCGAAAGCGTAGTTGTTTTTCCCCTGCCGCTTAACCGAGTACATCGCTTGATCCCCTCGATGAACCAACTCTTCAGCGCTCGCGCCGTGGTCAGGAAATATGGCTATACCGATGCTCGCGCCAATGTTCGTCTGCGCGCCACCACCGCCGACAACAAACGGTTCCGACACGTTGCCAATGATTTTTTTCGCGACAACCGCGGCGTCATCTTCTGTCTTAACCTCGGTCAAAACCACGGTAAACTCATCGCCGCCAATTCGCGCGACCGTATCAACTTCACGTACAGAATTTAGCAGCCGTTCGGAAACCCCTTTCAGGACCTCGTCACCCACATCATGGCCTAAGGTGTCGTTGACGGCTTTGAATCCATCCAGGTCTACAAACATAACGGCAGCTTTTTTCTTATGGCGCTTGGCATTCGCAATTGCATTCGCCAATCGATCCTTACCCAAGCGCAAACTGGGTAAGCCTGTTAGTGCATCGTGATTGGCCAGGTGCTGAATTTTTTCCTCAGCCCTTTTGCGAACGAGAACTTCGGTCGCCAATTCATTCATTCGACGATCAACTTCTTCCTGCGCCTCCATACGTTCGACGACCCGACCTAACAGCCCGCCGACTTGCGCCAAGGTCTCCAAAAGATCTTCGTTAGGTTCTGTGACCTCAGATGTAAAGAAGGCCAAGACAGCGACAATATTGTCACCCGAAAATACCGGCAGCCCGAATGCAGATCGAATAAGCAATTCATCAGCCATATCTTCGGTAAATTCGTCAGATGCTTTGGTGAGGTCAGGAATCCATAGCGGCGCACAGCTTCGGACAACTTGATCAACAAGCCCGCCTTCCATAACGAATTCTGAATTTTCTCGGACTTCGACAAATTTGCCGAATTTTTCCTCGTCCTCCAAGCACCAAATATCAGATGGAATGAGCACGCCTGGTGCAGTCGAGGTCGAAACATGAGCGTGACCAACGGGCCAGTCTATATGGTGGCAGATGTCATCCAAGCATTTCTGAATTGCGCCATCCAAAGTCTGCTCGTTATTCGCCGCAATCGCGACATTTTGAAGCAGTTCCATCAACTTTGATTTTTCGAGAAGTTCCGCCTCCGCCATCTTCAACGGCGTAATATCATTGAACGTTTGGATGATACCGTTGCGGGGTGTTTTAACTTCACTGATCACATACCAGGAGCCGTCATACCACTCCCGAATAATTTTCTCCTTCGGATTTCGATGTAGCTCAATGCGCTCTTGAATAAATTCCTCTTCTCGGCCAACAGACTCCGTAATCGTTCCATTCGCCATATTATTTCGCAACAATTGCTCAAACGTAACTCCTGGCTTCAAAAAATTATTTGATAATGCATGTAGCCGCTTATAGACATCGTTAAACACCACCAGTTTATCGTCGGAATCAAATAGGGCGAACCCTTCTTGAAGACTATGGATCGCATCGATCAGGCGTTCCTTATTTTTTTGCAGTCGGTCCTCAGCTCGCTTAAGCGGGTAATTCCCAGCGTCTAAACTCCCCTTTTTTGTGCCGGTCGCGGACTCGCGCAATCGGTAAAGACTTTCCTCGGAGTCACCAAGACGCTGCTCGAGCACAGCGATTTCCGCCAGAAGCTCTTCTTTGGATTTCCACTTGTATGTGCTTTCTAGTGAATTCGTCACGGCCATTTCTAAATTTAAGTCTGCTTACAAAATCACATATCGGAAATCAACCGACGCCCGAAAGAAGATTACCATAAGCCTCTTCCTTCAACAATCTGCCCACAAAAATATATATAAAAATTTTAAATCAATTCTTTCACTGTCGCCGCAATAGATGCAGTGCCATCTGATCCACCGAATTCAGCGGGTTTAATGCGTCCCAAGACGTATCCTTGCTTAACCGCTCCCTCTAAAAGCCGTCCCGCCTCCTTGCACATCGCGTGATCCTGATTTTCACCTAGCCAATCCAACATCAGCGCCGCCGATAGCAGCATGGCCGTTGGATTGGCTATTCCTTGGCCGGCGATATCTGGGGCCGTTCCATGGCACGGTTGAAACACTCCATGCTTAGCGCCCAGATCCGCAGACGGGGCAACGCCCATGCCGCCAATCAGAGCCGCCGTCAGGTCGGAGACAATATCCCCGAATAGGTTCTCCATGACCATAACGTCGTAATCCCAAGGTCGGCGTACCAAGTTGTGCGCAGTGATGTCGATGTAGGCGTGATCGGGTTCTATGTCGGCATTCAGGGCCGCGCGCTCATCAAACACTTTGCGAAAAAATGCCATCGACGACAGCACATTGGCCTTATCGACACAGGTGACCTTGCCCTTTCTGCCCTCTCCTTTCCTGCGGCGTGCCAGATCAAAGGCGAAATCTACGACCCGCTCGGTCCCAGGCCGGGTGATTAAGCAGCGGTCAGCGACTTCATCGTCGTTTTCCGCCTTCTCTTCTCGAATATCAATGAACAATCCCTCGGTCTGTTCGCGAATGACGATAAGATCGATATCGGCCGCTCTGGGATCCGTTAAGGCCGCAGGAATACCCGGCAGCACTTTGACGGGTCGAACACCGGCAAACAGCTCGAACTCAATTCTAAAATCGAGTTGGGGATTAATCTCCGTCCCATCCGCCCGACGGATATTCGGCAACCCCATCGCCCCCAACAACACCGCATCCGCGTCTTGTGCCTTCCGAAAAGTCTCGTCCGGCAAATCCGTACCTGCTTCAAGATAATGCCCGGCCCCACACGGCAAGGTCTCCGTCACCAGGGAAAACCCTCCAACCTTAGCCTGGATATGCCTCAACACATCCAAGCAGGCGTCCATAACCTCGATACCAATGCCATCCCCTGGCAAAACTGCTATCTGAAATTCGTCATTAATAGGCATTCAGTTTCCTCTCAAAACCTTAGTACCATAAAAGCCAAAGTGCTAATTGATGGCAAGGGGCCAACTTCTGTGATTAGGTTTAATTAATGGGGATAAATTGATTGGAGGGGCGTTTTATGAAAGTTGGCTTCATTGGCTTCGGCGAGGCTGGATCAATCCTGGCGGCTGGATTGCTTAAGGCTGGGGTTCATTCCGTCTCAGCTTATGATTCCGACCCCGCATTCGCTGCCCGAACCAGTCAGACCGGCATAAAGCCCTGCGCATCTTTCAAGGACCTGGCGGAAAATAGCGAATTTATTTTCTCAACGGTCGTGACAACAGCAGCATTGTCTGTTGCCGAAGATGTCGCACCTTACCTTAAAAGCACCCATTGCTACTTGGATTTGAACTCTACCTCACCAGATGAAAAACTCATGATTGCCGAAACTATAAACGCTTCCGGCGCGGATTTTGTTGAGGCAGCAGTCATGGCCTCCGTTGGACCACTTGGAATCAAGGTGCCAATGTTACTCTGTGGCTCTGCTGCCAATCGGGTTATTGATGCCTTCGCACCCTTGGGAATGGACTTGGAAGATTTTGGTCCCGAATATGGCCGCGCCGCCGCCACAAAAATGTTTCGCAGCATCGTCGTTAAAGGCTTGGAAGCCTTATTTGGCGAATGTGTCTTGGCATCATGGCGATACGGCGTCACCGAACAGGTCTTCGATTACGTTGGCCAAGGTTATCCCGGGCTCGATTGGAATGCGCTGGCGAGTAATCTCATGACCCGAACCGCAATTCATGGTGAACGACGCGCCCATGAGATGGTTGAGGTCGCGCGCACCCTCACTGACATGGGCATCGAGCCTATCATGGCAGACGCAGCTGCCAAGCGTCTCACCGATTGGTCAAAGCACGATTTAAAATCGCGGTTTGCAGATGCGCCGCCAAAGTCCTATCACGATGTCATGCAGGCGATTGAGGATACACAACCATGAGGATATTCGTTGTACTCGCTTGTCTCATTGCGACCAGCGCATTCGCAGACCCTGTTCCGCGGGCCTATATCAACAACGAAGATTCTCACCCGCACGAAGTCTTTCCGAATAGAACCACCGAATTTTACATCGACGTGTTGAAATCTGGCGGGCGTGTGGATGTGAAGTGCTCGCTCAGTGGCACGGTGAACCCAGTAACGATAAAGACCTTCGGGTTTGAACTTATGGAATGGCGATTGCCGCGCAAATCATTTGCGATAACGAAGCCCATCGACATTGATGTGGTTGGTCAGATCACCCCTGGCACAAAAGACGCATGGTTCAG
Source organism: Rhodospirillaceae bacterium (assembly GCA_018660465.1). Classification (NCBI taxonomy): domain Bacteria; kingdom Pseudomonadati; phylum Pseudomonadota; class Alphaproteobacteria; order Rhodospirillales; family Rhodospirillaceae; species Rhodospirillaceae bacterium. The sequence continues at coordinate 30,277 of JABJKH010000034.1, read as the reverse complement.
ATTTACAAACGGTGACGACGGACATTTATTGTGGCATCAATGTTATAATAACTGAGGGTATCTCTGGGGAATATTATGGCTGACAAATTGCGCGGCATGAAGAAAGGGCTTACTCGCTATGGTGATGAGAAGTTCTCGTTGTTTCTGCGCAAAGCCTTCATCAAGGCCATGGGCTATTCCGACGACGCCCTGTCGAAACCGATCATTGGCATCACCAATACCTATAGCGCTTATAACGCCTGTCACGGCACCGTTCCGCAGCTGATCGAAGCAATCAAGCGTGGCGTCATGCTGGCGGGTGGTCTGCCGATGGAATTTCCGGTCATTAGCCTGCATGAATCCTTTTCTCATCCGACCAGCATGTTCCTACGCAATCTGATGAGCATGGACACTGAAGAATTGATCCGTGCCCAGCCAATGGATGCCGTCGTCTTAGTCGGCGGCTGCGACAAGACCGTGCCGGCGTTGCTGATGGGGGCTGCCAGTGCTGGCGTGCCGTCCATCATGTGCGTGACCGGGCCCATGCTCACCGGCAGCCATCGCGGTGAAAGGCTCGGCGCGTGTACTGACTGCCGACGGATGTGGGCGATGCACCGGGCCGGAGAACTCGACGAGCAGGAAATCGAAGAGGTCGGCAGTAAATTAGTACCCTCAGCTGGGTCTTGTGGCGTTATGGGGACGGCGAGCACCATGGCGCTGATGACAGAGACACTTGGCATGATGTTGCCAGGAGGCGCCGCCATCCCCGCAGTTCTTGGTGACCGATACCGTCACGCGGAACTGACAGGTGCCCGCGCCGTTGAAATCGCTGAGGAAGACCTGGTTCCAGAAACGATAATGACCGCCCAGTCCATCGCCAACTCGCTTCGCGTGTTGCACGCGATCGGTGGGTCGACAAATGGGCTGATCCATATGACCGCCATCGCCGGAAGACTTGGCATCAAAGTTGACCTGCAAGCCTTCGACAAACTGGGCGCTGATACCCCCGTTCTGGTCAATCTGAAACCGTCCGGCGAACATTACATGGAAGACCTGCACAAGGCCGGTGGACTTGGTCCCATTCTCAGAGAACTCCGCCCCTTATTGCACTTGAATGTACCGACGATTTCCGGTCGAACCCTGGGCGAAGAGATCGATGCCCTGCCCGCCCCTTGGCAACAAGACGTTGTCACGCCAATTGATAAACCGCTTTACGGTGAAGGTGGCATGGCGGTGTTACAAGGAAACCTTGCCCCAGGCGGTGCCATCATCAAGCAATCTGCGGCATCCCCCCAACTGATGACTCATACCGGACGTGCCGTGGTATTTGAGTCGCTTGAAGACATGACCCAGCGAATTGACTCCGAAGACTTGGACGTCAGTGCTGACGATGTCTTGGTGTTGAGGAATGCAGGCCCCAAGGGCGCACCCGGCATGCCGGAAGCTGGCTACATTCCCATTCCGCAAAAGCTCGCCCGGGCTGGTGTGAAAGACATGGTTAGAATATCAGATGCGCGCATGAGCGGCACCGCCTTTGGCACCATCGTCTTGCACATAAGCCCAGAGTCTGCAGCAGGTGGTCCCTTGGCGCTGATCAAGAATGGTGACGAGATCAAGCTTGATGTGCCAGGGCGAACACTTCAGCTAATGATTTCCGACGCAGAAATGGCGGACCGTAAAGGCTCTTGGTCACCGCCACCTGCACATCTTGATCAGGATCGAGGTTATCTGAAACTGCATTTGGATCACGTCCTGCAAGCCGAAGAAGGTTGTGATTTTGACTTTTTGATTGTAAGTCCTGCGCGCGACCACACGCCTTAAACCAACGGAATTATCTGCAAATGGGATCCGGAATAAAATCTCCCGGAGTCATCATTGGCGCCATGTTTGTCGCCAACGTTGGCGGCATGACAGCGATGGTGTCGTTTCCGACCCTGGTGTCGATGTTTCAGTCTGCTTGGGAGCTAAACAACGCGCAAGCGGGTTGGGTCAGTGGTGTTTATTTTGCGGGGTACATGATTACCGTACCCGTGCTTACAGGCCTAACTGATCGCCTTGATCCCAAAAAAATTATTATCGCCAGTATGATCGGCGGCATTATTTCAGCAGCGGCCTTCGCCCATTTGGCCACCGGATTTTGGTCAGCAACGCTATGGCGTTTCGTACAAGGGGTGAGCTTCGCCGGCATCTATATGCCACTGATGAAAGCGCTCAGTGATACGTTACCTGAATCCAGCCGGAGCCGAGGAGCTGCCTTTATCAGCGCCAGTTATGCAACGGGGGTGAGCTTTTCATATTTTTCGACCGGGCAGTTGGAGGGCATATTCGGGTGGCAAACAGCCTTCCTTATGTTGGGGCTGGGCCCCCTGCTCGGGGTTGGCCTAACAATTTTGTTTTTGCCATCTAACCCCATGTCACCTCAACGAGAAGGCACCTTCTCTTTAGACTACCGGGCTGTATTCAGTAATAAGCGCGCGCTCGCCTACATGATCGCCTACGGCGTGCATAATGGCGAAGCGTCAATCATGCGGGCATGGGTTGTGGCCTATTTTGTGTTTGCTCAAGCTGGTGCGGGGGCACTTATTGTTAATTGGAGCCCTGCAACTATTGCCACGGTCGTCACCATGGTCGGCGTCCCGCTGATCGTTGTTATGTCTGAACTGGTCCCGAAGGTGGGGCGACGGCGCTTGATTTGCCTCTCCATGACCGCATCCGGCACATTAGGGATTGTTCTGGCGCTCAGCCTTTGGGGGCCTTACTGGCTCACATTTGCCGTCGTCTTTATCTATGCCGCAGCACTTTCGGCTGATTCAGGGATCATCAACGGTGGCATCATTTCTCGATCAGACCCGGCGATCAGGGGGCAAAGCATGGCCATGCACGCCGTGTTCGGTTCTGGGGCCGCGTTCTTGTTGCCGGTACTGTTTGGATTTGTCCTAGATATCGCGGGCGGCGAACAGAGCAGAGCCGCCTGGACATGGGCATTCGGCGCGACGGCGGTATTTATCGCCATCGGCCCAATTGCCTTAATTACTTTAGATCGTGAAGATAAAGGCTGAGGCGGACCCTTCCCCAACTTCCTGCAAGCTGAAGAAGGTTGTGATTCTGATTCTTTGACGACAAACCCCGCACGTGAACAAACGCTGTAGATTTATTCAAATGAGCCAAATTTTTAAATCCCCAGGTGTCATAATTGCCGCTATGTTCATCGCCAACGTCGGCGGTATGACGGGCATGGTGTCATTTCCAACGCTCGTGCTAATGTTTCAGTCCGCCTGGGACCTCAATAATACCGAAGCCGGTTGGGTCAGCGGGGTTTACTTCGCTGGCTATGTGATTGCTGTCCCCATATTGACCGGCCTCACCGACCGCATGGATCCAAAAAAGATTATCATCGCCAGTATGATCCTGGGTGTCTTCGCATCGGTGGCGTTCGCCTTGTGGGCCCAGGGAATTTGGACAGCGTCAATTTGGCGGTTCTTGCAGGGGGCAAGCTTTGCCGGAACATATATGCCTACGCTTAAGGCTCTCAGTGATACGCTGCCAGAATCAAAGCAAAACCGGGGAACTGCAATTCTCACCTCCAGCTATGCCATGGGGGCAAGTTTTTCATTTTTTGTTACCGGGCAATTAGGCGCCGTATTACCTTGGCAAACGGCGTTCCTGTTATTAGCTCTTGGACCAATGCTTGGATTGTTCCTGACCTTCCTATTTTTGCCCCCAAGCCCGGCACCACGGCAATCCGACATCCCCTCCAAACTGGACTTTGTATCCGTGTTTCGTAACAAGCGCGCATTCGCGTACATGGTTTCATATGGCGTGCACAACGGCGAATCATCGATTATGCGGGCCTGGATCGTCGCTTATTTAGTGTTCGCACAGGCAAACCTCGCCGTCGAAGAAATGTTTCTTGATTGGAGTCCTGCTGTGATTGCTACGGTTGCCAACTTGCTAGGTGCCTTAGCAACCGTGATGATGGCCGAAATGGTATCAAAGGTTGGACGGCGGCAGATAATCTCTCTCATCATGATGACATCCGCCGTGTTGGGTGTTGGCCTAGGTGTCAGTCTTTGGGGCCCGTATGGCATCTCATTGGTGTTAGTATTTGTTTATGGTGCTGCCATTTCGGCGGATGCTGCAGCTATCAACGGCGGCGTTATTGCCCGAGCAGACCCGGCCATCCGCGGACAAACCATGGCCATGCATGCGCTATTCGCCGCAGCGGCGGCATTTGTGTCACCGGTCGTTTTTGGTTTTATCCTGGACTTAGCAGGCGGCGAACAAAGCAAAGAGGCCTGGACATGGGCCTTCGGCGCCACGGCAGCCTTTATTGCCATCGGCCCAATCGGGTTGTTTATCTTGGATCGCCCAACAAAAAAGCCCTAGCTGCCCAAAATCAACCACCCAGGAACAGCCGCCCGACATCAGGATTTTCCAGAAGCTCGTCGCCAGAGCCGACAATTGCTGTCTCACCAGACACCAGAACATAGCCGATGTCGGCGAATTCCAGGCCCTTCTTGGCGTTCTGCTCGACCATAATAATGGTCTTGCCCTCGTTGTTTTGTAGGTCGTCTAAAATTTCGAAGACCATATCGATAAACCGAGGCTCCAAACCAATGGACGGCTCATCGACCAATAACACGTCAGGGCTCATCACCAAGGCGCGAGAAATTTCAAGCAAGCGTCGCTCGCCACCCGAAAGTACTTTTGCCACATGCTTCCGGCGATCCGCCAGACGGGAATACTTGGAAAATACTTTTTCCGCCGCTTCCTTGGCCTTATCCGGGGTCTCCATCAAGAAGCCCCCCATCCACAAGTTCTCTTCCACCGTCATGTCTGGAAAGATCGACTTGTCCTGCAGGATGTACGCAATACCAGCATCGCTGAGCTTTTCGTTCGATGACAAGGCCGTCACGTCGCGCTTGCTGTCACCTTGCCCAGAACTAATTGTACCGGCAAAAATATTAGTGAACCCATAGATCGAATGCAGAATAGTCGATTTTCCGGCGCCATTAGGTCCGATCAAGCAGAGCGACTGCCCCTTGCCAACTTGCAGATTGAAATCGTGAAGGATCTCCATCTTGCCGTAGCCAGCTCTAAGGTGCTCAATAGTGACGAAGGGGTCGTTATTTGCCAGCTTGGCAATTGTTTCCACATCAATAACTTCGGCAAATTCCTGAGCCTGTCGGTTAACATCTTCAACGGAAATCACCGTATCCACGTCACCGGTATGGTACCCGAACGATTTTTTCTCTTCGCCGTTCTCTTGCGCTGTATCGTCGGCCATTAGTGCGCCCCCAAATATGCGTCGATCACGTCTTGGTTGTTTTGAATTTCATCTGGCGTTCCTTGTGCCAGCAACTCACCATGCGCCAAGCAATAGATATCCTCTGCCATGTTCATAATCACGCGCATGTTGTGCTCAATAATAAATAGCGTAATGCCAAAGTCCGTTGCGGCCCGGCCCAATCGATCGATCAATCCGTTAATCAGGGTTGGGTTGATGCCAGCCGTCGGCTCGTCCAATAACAGAACTTCCGGCTCATTCATCAGTGCCATGGCAAATTCCAGCAGCTTCTGCTGACCAAAGGATAAATCGCCAGAGATCAGTTTCCGCTTCTGATATAGGCCAACAAACTCCAACAAGTGTTCTGCCTTTTCCCGTACTTCCGGCGGGTGCTTGGTGAACATTTCCTTGAAAGTTGTTTCCCGGTGAGAAATTGAAATCATCATGTTATGGACGCAATCCATAGCACTATAAATTCGCGTCTGCTGGAACGTCCTGAGCATGCCGAGCCGGGCAATTTGCGGCACCCGTAATTCAGAGATTTCCTGGTCCTTGAACTTAATAGACCCACCATCAATCGGGTGATATCCGACGATGGAGTTAAACAACGTGGTCTTGCCGGAACCATTGGGGCCGATCAAGCCGGTAATCGTTCCCTCTTTCACAGAGAGGCTGATGTCATTGTTCGCGACAACCCCGCCATAAGATTTGGATACGCCTGTAACTTCAATCAGTGTTCTGCTCATGACGCGGCCTCCTTCTCTTCCACGCTCATTCGCTCATCCACCGTAATACCAAACCTCTCAGGCCACTTGTCTTGCATCCACCCTACGAGTCCTTGTTGGAAGAAGACAACTAAGATTACGATGAAGGCACCTAAGGCAACCCACTGTAAGCCTAGCAAATACGTCCAGGTCAGTTCCTTCACCACATGGAAGGTAACGGCACCAAGGATGGGTCCCCAAAGAGTCCCCTTGCCGCCCAACAGCACCATCACCACCATGAAGATACCAAAGGTAACGGTTGGGAACGCGACTTCCAGGGGCTCGATAAAGCCCGTCATATTGCCAAAAATACCGCCAGCGATTGCAAGCGGAACGGCAGACGACGCCCAAGCCAACATTTTGTGAAGCTTGGTTTGAATACCCATCGCTTCGGCCTTCGACTCATCATCGCGTATTGCGTTGATCGCCAAACCGAAGCGCGTTGAATACAACCACTTCAAAAATGTGAAGGTAATAACCGCCAATATGAACATCAAAATAGCGAAGAAATAAGATCGGGTATCCGGCTCACCGGGATACGGCGGAAGTGAAATTCCGCCGCCACCGCCGATGCAGTCCCAGGCACCAATAACTTCGCCTGCGGCCAACGCAACACCTAAGGTTCCGATTGCAAAGTAAGGCCCCCGCAATCCGAACATGGCCCAGCCAAAGATTATAGCAAACACAATTGAAAAAGCTCCCGCAGCGAGAAGCCCGACGGCAAGTCCCGAAAAATATTGATAGGGCGTGAAATCGACTTTCACCGCGCCTGAATGGGCCGTGTACGTACAAATATCGTAGTAAAGAGAAATCTGTATGACCGAGCAAATATACATACCCGCGCCGAAGAAAAAGATGTTCCCCAGCGAGTTATAACCCATTTGTCCACCCAACGTATCCCACGTCTGGGCAAAGACCACCATCATCCAAAGGACGGCAATCTGGAACGTATAGTTAGGAAATAGAAGTGGTCCTGCAACGCCGAAAACAAGAACCGACAGGCAGAGAAGTGTCTCTTTTTTACTAAAAGTCATTGGACAACCTGTCGTGTACGATTCATTTCAATTTGACGCCAGATCAAGACCGCGATGAGAAGCCCAACCACCGTCGCCTGTTGCAGTTCGGCCCCGAATATAAACCCGGAGAACTGTTCGGCAGCGCCCAAACCAAGTCCCATTGCGATCACGCCAGGCAAATTACCCAATCCCGCCGCCGTAACAATTACGAAGGCCCGTATGGAATGGGTAATGCCGTAAAACGGCTGAATAACCCAGATCATCGCGATCAAAACCCCCGCCGCGCCGCAAATTGCGGAGTTCAAAGCAAAGGTAAATGCGTAAACTTTTTCAGTATCAATGCCCATGACCTTCGCGGCCCGAGGATCCTGTGCCGTTGCTCGGATCGCTTGTCCCATACGAGAATTCCGCATGAACAAAACAATTGCCCCGGCCAAACATCCCGCCAACAGGAATGCCACTAATTTAATGTTAGAGACTGTGACGTTGTCGTCAAAATAGCTGCCGACTTCCATTCCCGATTCAGCAACTTGAACATCCGGACCCCAAATCAAGTTCATGACCTGCGCCAAGAACAAAGCAAGCCCAAAAGTCGCCAGGAGCGACGTGAACATGTCGCGGTGAATAACGCGGCTAATGATCAAATGATAGGTAATCCATCCGAAACCGAACATCAGAACAATTGCAATCGGCAGAGAAAATATAGGATGGAGTCCAGACTGCGCACACGTGACGGCGATATATCCACCTATCATCACAAAATCGCCCTGCGCTAGATTTTTGACGTTCATCACACCCCAAACCAAGGCAAGACCATACGCCGCAAGTGCAAATATGGATCCAACAAGCATTCCGTCCATTAACAATTGAATGTTAAGAAACGGCGCCTGAACAAGAAGGGAAAGGTTATCAAGCATTGTAAATTCCTGTCTTAGCAGGGATTAAAAAAATTGTCCGCCCCCACCTAGCGGCAAGGGCGGCCAATTTCAAGGTATTTTCAAATCAAAACTCGATCTGAACTCAGATTACTTCCGAGGGTGCATAACTTTGTGTGATGCCCACTTAGACGGCGCAACAACATTAAGCTTCCCATTTTGGATCTGACGAAGAACCATCGGCTTCGCAACATTATTACCAACCTTCGAGAACCTGATGCCCCCATAGAAGGTTTTCATGTCGGTTTTCGTCAAAGCGACACGGATTTTCTCCCGATCAAAGGAGTTAGCCCGCTCAAACGCGTCCTTCCAAACCAACACAGCAGCAGACGCCTGTGCTGCTTGATAAGGAACGTTCTTGTAACCTTTGAAGCTCTTCTTATAGAGCGCGTCATACTTGGCAGCCGTACCAAAAGCCTTACCGGAATAGCTCAATGTTTCCGCCCATTGGGTCGGGCACAGGAAGCCGTTGGTTGAGGCACCAAACTTCGAGATGACTTTGGCAGATTCACAGTGCGTCATCGCAATCATCGGAACTTTAATCTTGAGTTCCTTGATTTGACGAGCTGCAGTTGCCGCACCCTTAGAGTGGCCAGAGACCAAAAGAAGGTCAGGCTTCAAGGCACGAACCTTGGTCAATGTCGCAGTCATATCAGACAGATCGCGTGGCAGTTTGTCGTCGATGACGATTTTCAAGCCATGCTTTTTGATGTCATCAACAACACCGGCACGAACGTCAAGCGAGAACGGATCGTTCTCAAATGCCATGGCGACTTTGACGCTGCCAGGCTTTTTGCCGTTCTTTTTAGCAATTTCAGCCGCCAACGCGATTGAGCTAGCGAGATACTGTTCAGACGTGGACAACACAGCGAATAGATACTTATAGCCTTGCGTGAACAGCGACCGAGAGGCGCCTTCAGCTTCAACCATAGGAATCTTATATTTCTCACTGACCGGCGCGATGGCCTTGGTCAGACCAGAACTATAGGGCCCAAGCATAAATTGAATTTCGTCCTGCTTGATCAAACGCTCAGCAAGCTGCGCGCCACGAGCAGGCGTGGATTCATCGTCATAATATTTGATCTTAAGCTTGTACGACTTACCGCCAACCTTAACGCCGCCAGTCTTATTAATAACCTGGACAGCCAAGTTGTAACCGTTCATCGCGTGGATGCCATTGGTCGAATATTTTCCCGTAGCAGAAATGGCGGAACCAAGAGTGATTGTGTCGCCTTCTACCTTAGCTTCGGCCGAACCACCTACCATCATCGCTGTCGCAGCGACACCGGCAAACAGAGCGCCCGTGAATTTCGAATAGTTAGACATGATTTATTTCTCCCTGAGATAAAAAACTCGGCACCAGCCCGACCATCGTTTTCGATAGGCAGTTGCTCGTACTGATCATGGATACTAGCCCAGTCTTGGTGTTCTGCAATACGATTTTTTCGTTGTTGGTAATAATAATTCTCAAATGATCTATTTATCCGAGCCAAATTCCCAACGATAAAAGGCCTATTCCAGAGATAATACTCAGCAAAACATTCTTACGGGACAGGTAAAATACCGCCACAGCCAAGGCCGCTGATAACACCCGCAGCCCCAGGGACGTTTCTTCTAAAGGACCAATGGGAAGCACGATCATGCGGGCTACCAAGCCTGCCAACAAGCCATAGGCCACGCAGCCAAACCAGTTGAATAGCGGCCCATTTGGCTGAATTCGCCCAGAAATAAACACTCCCATACCGCGCGGGAGATAGGTCGCCAATGCCCCAACTAATAAAATGTAGAGCAACAAAATGCTATTATCCATTGCGCGCCCTCACCAATTGATCGATGAAATACGCGGCGGTACCCGCCACCAGCCCTGTAATTAACAGTCCCCAATCAGGTGACACGAGATGTAAAGCTGGACCCAACACACCACCAATTCCCAACGCATACGCCCAAGCCCTGTTGGCAAGATTCCCGGCAAACATAACTAAAAAATATATCGGGTTAATGAAAACAAGCCCCAATGTTACAGATTTGGGGACAAGGTCAGGCACCATATACCCCACAGCAGTTCCGACAATTGAGCCACTCCATACTAAGCTCGAGAAACCTACAAAGAATGAAAGTCGCTGGTTTTCGGGTAAATCCGGACACCTTTTCATACACAGAAGCCAAGCTGTCACAGCAATCCAGAACGCCGCGCCGTAGTACTTCCACGATGCCGTTCCCTGGCCCCTTATATAGGGAATAAAGACGGCGACCATGGGCAACAGTCGTGCGTTGGTCAGAAATACTGCGAGAAATATAACCAACATCGACGCGCCGACCGTCGATAATTCAACCAAGGCGATCTGTCCGGGCAAAGCCCAGGCACTAAATGTGGAGAGCAGTCCGAACCATATTGGCAGTTCCATTTCCCTGATCAGAACACCGAAGCCGACATAACTGATAAACAACACGAATGCGGGTATGCCCAATCCCTCCCATGCGCCGCCCCAAAAGGCGCGCTGGGGAGATCCAAAATCTAGAATAGGATCAGATGACGTTGCCATACCCTAACTTTATCCGAACGTTCCGATAAAACGGCAACGAAAATTTGCAGGCGTCAGCTATGCGTTTACAACAGAGCCAATCATGGCTGACCCGCTGCCAGAATGAATGCCACCCCGGCAACACCCAGCGCCAACAATGCGATAAACGTTGTGAACAGCCAGCGGCGGGTTTGTTTCCGACGAAAGGATTTTTGATCCTGTTCAGCGGCTTCAGCTTTATTCTTCAGCCAAACGGCAGCCGCATTGGTCTGCGAGGGTGTCCCATTCGTTCCCAATCGACCAAGGTCGAATTCCGCCCGCACGGACGGCACGCCCGCTTCATCGAAGGAGTCGAATAGCTGATCCAGTCGCTCTTCCGGAGTTTCCGCCACTGTGCCCCTTACCCCCCTATCGCCGTTCGTACCTTCACGTTAGCTCACCATAATGTCATTCGCCGGTGTAGGTAAAAAAATGTACCTTTGATGTCACGTCATTGTCGACAAGGAACATACTGATGAACTTCGTCTTTCGTGCCCTGCTCACCGTAACCGTCCTGAGTTTGCCTGTAAACGCCGCGCACAGTGCTGATTTTTCGGGAACTGCTACGGTGATTGACGGAGATACCTTTGTCGTCGCTGGCAAGCGCGTCCACCTTTATGGCATAGACGCGTTCGAAGAGGGACAGACCTGCCAGTGGCGCAACAAAACCGTCAATTGCGGACATTTATCGGCAACCGGCTTGATGGACTTAACAGCGGGTGCCCACGTTAAGTGCACCCCTGTATCTGAAAACAAAGACGGCAGCATTGTCGCTAAGTGCTCCACGGGAGATATCGATCTTAGTCTCAATATGGTCCATACCGGATGGGCCTTCGTCGACCGCAAAGTCACCAAGAACTATATCGCAGTCGAAGCAAAATCCCGCGCCAAAGGCCGCGCCATGTGGTCAGGGTCGTTCGAGAAACCTTGGGTCTGGCGGGCTAAACACGCGCACGCGGCAAATTAGTGAATTTCGCCTGAATCCTTAATTGCTTCAGCTAGCTTATCGAAGTTAAAGCCATCGGCTTGCGCGGCCCCGATCAAAACCGCTTCCCGCCGGGAGATTAAGTCCACAGCTGCTGGGATTTTCCGCGCAACATCGTCGGACGGAATCACCACAGCACCGTGTATGTCTGCGTGAATGAGATCCCCCGGACGAACAGTCATTCCCGCAACCGTCACTTCCAATCCATAATCAACGACATAAACAAACGCGTGTGACGGCCCGATTTCGCCCGCCAGCATTTGAAATCCCGGCGCACTATCGGGAATATCGCGCACACTGCCATTGGTGACAACGCCAAGGCATCCAAGCCCTTTATGGATGTTCGTCTGAACCTCACCCCAATGGGCACCGTAACCCGGCTCATCATCGATATCCTCGATTACGCAAATCCCAGGCTCTGACCCGCCTTCCATGTGCTTGTAGTAATCAAGCCGTATTTGAGCGGAGGCCTCGGGTTTTAGAGGAGAAACTTCCTTGGCTCGGATCGTCGCAGTCCGGGCATACCCAACCATCGGCGGTAAATCAGGATGCGCCACTACGAGCGGGCTCGTGGTATAACCGAACCCGCGCCGTTCAGGCGTCACAAGTTCAAGCGCATTACAAATCGTCGGCGTATCAAATGCCTGCAACGCCGCCAATTCGGCAGCGGATAAATGGTCTTCAGTCATGATAAGTGGGCCTTTCTACATCTTCAGGCGTTTTTTCGCCTTTTTGTGTCCCCGCGACGCGGCTTTCTTGAACCAAGATAACGCGAGAGCCGGGTCTTTGGAAACACCGTTTCCTTTGTCGTAGAGAGTGCCCAGAAGATACTGCGCGTTACGATGGCCTTTGTTTGCAGCTTTTTGGAGCCAGTTGGCAGCATTCTTGTAGTCTTGCTTAATCCCCCTGCCCTTGAGGTACATGAACCCGAGTGCCGCCATGCCAGTTCTTGACCCGCGATTGGCGGCCTTGCGGTACCATTTTTCCGCCTTTTTAAAATCCTTGGAAACGACGCGCCCGCGCCAGTAGATTTTCGCCAGTGCCAACTGAGCCTTCGCGTTCGGACCATTGCCGAGTTTGCGTAGTATGCTCAGGCCCTCGTCGAGCTTCTTCGGTCCGCCCTGTCCGCGCGTATAGAGCTTTGCTAAACCAATTTTGGCGAACTTATCGCCTTTGTCTGCGCCTTTTTCGAAGAGTGACCGGGCGCGTTTAAAATTCTTTTTTACACCCTGTCCACGGCGATATAGCTCGCCCAATTCATAGTACGCAAACCTGACATCTTTCTCTATGGCCTCTTGGTAAAGTTCTGCGGCCCGTGCCGGGTCCTTTTTTACGCCCCGCCCGTATCGGTGTAGCCGTGCCAGATTTGCCGTGCCGAGCGGATTGCCCCCGTTCCTGGCGGAAATGAATAATTCAGCAGCTTTTGTGTAATCCTTATTTAACCCGCCTTTCCCCCATCGAAAGAAAGTCCCCAAATTATTTTTGGCATCCGCATTTCCTTGGTTGGCAGCCTGTCGGTACCAATGCGCAGCCTGAACCAAATCCGGCTCACCCGCATAACCATGCTCTAAAAATATACCATAAGTGTATTGCGCCCAGTCAGCACCGCCCTTCGCCACCAGTGCTACCCATTTCGCCGCCTTTTTGTAATCCTTGGGTACACCCTGGCCATAGGTATAGGCCCTCGCAACTTGGGTTTGAGCCTCCTTGTGTCCTAATTCCGCGGCCCGTTCGTACCAGCGAACCGCTTTCGTATCATTTTGCTCAAACCCGATGCCGACGGTAAAATTCTTGGCAACTTGATATATTCTCTCAACGTCTTTACCGGCAAAGATGCCTGCTAGCTTACTTTCCCTCTCCGAATTCCGATATTTGAGAGCAGCCTTTGTCGTCGTCCCTCGGATATCACCCAAGTACTTATCGAAATTGGCTAATAACCGGGGTACATCTGGGTTGGTTTCGTCCCATAGTTTATAGGCGCTCGGATACTTTTTTGCTTGATGGCGCCTGAACTCCGAGCATTCGCGATCTTCCAACTGGGTTCGAAACTGCCCCATTTCCTTGGAAAATTTATCCAAACCAAAATCCTGCAGGGAGCGTTCTTGGTAGAGCCATGCTTCGCATTCGATATCCAATTCCCGCATTGTGTCGATCCGTCCACGCTGGTGCTGAATACCGTGACCAACCAGTTCATGGACAATGACCGACGCGAGGAAATCCAATTCCCAAAGAATTCCGATCCGCGTAACCCCGACAATAAAATCTTTCGTAGAACCCGACCCTTTGGTATCGCCATCCCGTAAATACGACGGTAGGAAAATTGCCAGCAACATGCTCGCCGACGCCTGATCAGGATCAGGTATATGAGGATCATAGACCATGACCACTCGGCCTTGTTTTTTAAGAAAATCTATTTTGCCGGCGCTGTACGAAGACTTGGTATAAATTAGATCAATTGCCGCTTTAATTTTTTTAAGTGCAGGGCCGGGAGGTGTAACGTCTTCGTCATACTTGACGCCTGGTTTAGGGGGTGATGTGTACAGCTCAATTCCCGCATATTTACCTTTAAACTTTACGGCCTCAGCCACACCCACATTGCCGATTGCAACACTAATAAAAAGCAATCCCGCGAAAATGCGCCGCATGCCCAGGAATTTACCGAACATATATTTCCCTCCTGCGATCAAAGCCTGCAAACACCAAGCACTATCAACTAAAGCTATTACTTGAATACCAATACATGAACAAATTAACGCTAGTCATGTCAAGATGCATTACTGATATGGCAAATATTTGGGTGGGAACCGCCTAGTTCCTTAGCTGCTTAAGCCGCTCCCTGGCAAGTTTATTGCCGTTCCTTGCCGCTAGAGCATACCACTTTTCCGCTTCCCTTAGGTCCTTCGTAACGCCGCGCCCCAATTCATACAGCGTCCCCAGGCTCAATTGAGCCCAGACCCGGCCTGCTTTAGCATCGATTAAGATCACGTCGCGGGCTGATTTTAGGCCGAGCTTTGCAGCTTCGTAGTAAAGCTTTTTAGCGGCGCGCTGATCTTTCTCAACCCCTTCCCCCTTAGCGAACATCTTGGCCAACTCTACTTTGGCTTCACCGTGGCCCTGGCGAGCTGCACGTTTTAGCCATTTGGCGGCCACTGTATCGTTACGGGGTTCGCCTATCCCTTGGCGGTAGCGCATGCCAATGCTGAATTGAGCTGCGGGCGGGCCTTCCGCATACAATTTTGCCAAACGTGCCGCCTTGACATCCTTTCTATATTTCAGAGCCCGCCCAGTCTCTCCCGTCACCCGCAGGTGCGTCAGATAGCGCTCGAAAGAAATCAGCAAGCGATCTACATCGGGATTAAGATTGTCCCAGACCTTGAATTCCGCAGGTTCATTCTTTCTCTGGTAGGTTCGAAAGCCGACGCAGTTCACCCGTTCCAACTGAACCCGAAACGTCACCATGTCCTTTTTCAGCTTATCGAGCTTAAGATCCTGATGTGCGCGTTCTTGATACATCCAGGCTTCGCATTCCAAGTCCATGGGCCGCATGGTCTTAAGTCGGTCGCGCAAATGCTGAATGCCGTGGCCGACCAACTCATGCACAAGAACAGCTGCTAATTCCCGAACAGGCCATTGAATGCCGAGCCGGCTAACGATAATCAGGAAATCCTTTTTAGGCGGCCCCTTGGCACCAGGTTTACGAAAGTACGATGGTTTAAAAACAGCCAACAGCAACTGCGCTGCTGTTTTCTTTCGATCAGGAAAGCGCGGATTATAAACGACGAGCACCCTCCCTGCCTTCTTCAGAAGTTCAATTTTTTGCCGACTGAACTCTGACATATTGTAAATAAGGTCGAGCGCCGTGCGGATTTTCTTTAGTGCCGGTGCCTCGGCCATAACGTTGACGTCAAAATCAGAGATATCGCCAGGGTCCACGGTCAAAAGCACCATTCCGTGGTGGATTCCTTTTTGCTTGGCAATTTCCTGATTGGGACCTTGGGCGAAAGCAGGCCAAACCGAGGTCAGCACCAAAAGGGAAACCAAAATCAGACTCGTACGTTGTCTCCGGCGCATATTCACGGGGGCCCTTTGAAATTTAAGTAGAAATCCAAAATAGCGGAAGCGCCCGGCGAGAACCACCTTTTGCCTTAAACAAATTATCTAAATTAAAACAAATATTGACGACCTTTAAACTGAACTAAACACAACAAATTTAAGGATAAATAAATATATTTAATCGAATACTGAAATCAATATGTGACAATTGCTCAGATTACGCGACAAGATTTAGTCGAAATTTTCTCGACTTCCTGTTATTATTACGCCTTACGTGGTTTGAGTTCTTAATTACTGAATACGTTGAGTCCGCTGACTTAAGAAAACGGTATTAGGAAATAGAAATGGCACGAACCAGACAACATCCAGGACCGCCTACGTCAGGAACAAAGCTCTTGTTCATGATCCTAGGTGTAATCTTGGGAAGTTTAGTCGTCATGGAGGCGTTATCCCAAGTCCTGTTTCAATCTTCCTTATCAGGCACCCAATACATCAATTGGAACAAGCAAAGAGATCAAAGTAAGACTCATTACGACGTCACCCCGATGAGCGCGAAAATGGTTGTTTCCAAAGCGACTGCCATACGGCAGGCCCCTTCAGAATCAGGCATGAAAGTGGGAATGTTAACCCTGAGAGATCGGGTTCAGGTTACCGGCAAAATAAACGCAAATAATGCAACTTGGTATGAAATTGTCCGTTTCGATGGACGTGCGGGATACGTTTCCGCGACTTCCCTTTCCCGTTAACAATTCTCTTACTTCAAAAAAAAACGCCGACCCTTTTCGGGCCGGTAAGTTTTAGGTGTCGTAAGCAGCGGGGGGAGTTTGCTGCTCACTGAGTATGTTTTAGACTGTTCAACTTCTTAAATCAGTGACACTCATCACTTATTTAAGAAGTTTGTTTTTAATGTAATATATTGTATTTATTCATTATTTAGTGTTTTAACTGATATACAGTTATTTTAAATTATTAGTTTAAAGTGCCCTTTTCTTACGAAACAACCTGCGACCAAGATAAGCTCGTAATGCGTATTTCCGAACAGGGCGGTTGAAGATACCGACCCTCTAGAAAGCGTTCTATGGTTGCATCTTGGTTCTGCTTCCCCCACAATCCCTGTCGGTGTTGGTTTAAGGGGGACGATGGGCTCAATAAAAACAACTCAACGGTAAACCTGCCGAAGGGCTCCCATCTCATTTCCCGAATACGAAACAAAAAAACATATTCACACCTAATGAATTAGGACAGTGATTTACAGGGAGGCTCTGATGTCAAAAGTCGCGTCGCCTGAGAAAACTCAGGAATATCTTGAACGATACATAACCGGTGTTAAGAAACGGAATCCAGGAGAGCCTGAATTTCATCAGGCAGTCTACGAGGTCGCACAAAGTATTTTCCCCTATATCGCAGACAAGCCTGAGTATCATGACATGCAAATCATGGAACGCTTGGCGGAACCGGACCGGGTCGTTTCGTTCCGGGTTTGCTGGGAAGATGACGAGGGTAATATCCGCGTTAACCGAGGATATCGAATTCAAAACAACAACGCGATTGGCCCTTACAAAGGCGGTATTCGTTTCCATCCCAGTGTTACCCAAAGCGTTCTTAAATTCTTGGCATTTGAGCAGACCTTTAAGAATTCTCTGACCGGATTACCTATGGGCGGTGGCAAGGGCGGAGCCGATTTCAATCCTAAAGGTAAATCGGATAACGAAGTCATGCGCTTCTGCCAATCCTTCATTACTGAGCTTTATAGACACATCGGCGAAGATACGGACGTTCCAGCCGGTGACATTGGCGTCGGCGCTCGGGAAATTGGCTATATGTTCGGTCAATACAAACGTATTACCAATAGGTTTGTTGGCGTCCTGACCGGCAAAGGCTTGGAATTCGGCGGCAGCTTGATCCGAACCGAAGCCACCGGCTACGGGACAGTCTACATGCTCGAAAACATGATGAAGCATGCTGGCAATTCTGTTGACGGCAAATCTATCGCAATTTCCGGTTCTGGCAATGTCGCAACATACGCGGCGCAGAAAGCCACCGAATTAGGCGGAAAGGTCGTCACGCTCTCAGACTCTGGGGGATTTGTTTATGACCCTGAAGGCATTGATGCTGAGAAACTCGCCTATATTATCGACTTGAAAACTGTCAAACGGGGCAGGATATCAGAGGCTGCGGATAAGTTTTCCAGTATGGAATTTCATGAGGGAAAGCGTCCTTGGGAAGCGACTGTTGACGTTGCCCTCCCGTGCGCGACCCAGAACGAAATTTCTGCGGATGACGCAAAGAAGCTGATATCCAATGGCTTGGTCGCAATTTCCGAAGGCGCAAATATGCCGACAGAAATTGACGGAATCCACGCATTTCAGAACGCTGGTGTTATGTATGCCCCCAGTAAGGCTGCCAATGCTGGTGGCGTTGCTGTCTCGGGTCTGGAAATGAGCCAAAACAGCGCACGTATTTCTTGGTCAGAAGATGAACTTCAGAAACTTCTGAACGACACCATGAAGGGCATCCACGACAAATGCGTCGAATACGGTACCGGCGCGGATGGAAAGGTCGATTACATGGCCGGCGCAAACGTTGCCGGTTTCGCCAAGGTCGCCGATGCCATGATGGCGTATGGCGTTGTCTAACTCATGAAATCCACCCTGATTTGACTCAAGTCAATTACGGGGTGGGTTTTAACATCTAAAAAGGAGATGACATTTAAGCATGTCATCCTGTACCTAATGCCCTTACGGCCCCTCTTTGTAGGGGCCGTTTTTTTGCTTAAGCCAAAAGCTCTTTAAATAAGGCATAAAGCGCATTCTGACCTTCGAACCCAACACCGGGCCGTTGAGGTGCTAGCAGGTAACCATCCTCAATTGTTGCGCTGTCGTCATAGCCAGAGAATACGCCGAAGACGTTCGGATAGGATTCACACATCCCCATGCCAAATCCTAAAGCACATGCCAGCGACATTTGGTTGCCGCCGTGGGGAATGACGTCTGAAGCGTCCCAACCGTTTACTTTGGCCATCTCAATGGACTGGGCACAGGTGCCAATACCGTAGCTTTGCGGCACATCAATATTGAGCACATCCGTCCCCGCACGGAAACCACCATGACGAAGAAGATTTCGGAGGTCTTCGGTGGTGAATAGATTCTCTCCCGTTGCTACAGGATGTCCATAGGCCTCGACAAATGCCGCGGTCGCCTCAAAGTCGATGGGATGGACCGGTTCTTCAAACCAACGCAGCCCAAACTGCTTCATCCGTTCCGCGTATTGCAGCGCCAGATCCGGGCTCAGCCCACAATTCGCATCAACCGCCAACTGATGACCGCCTTCAAGGACCGAAAGGATCGTCTCGATCCGGCGAACGTCTTCATCAATGGGAAGTCCGCCAACCTTGGCTTTGACCTGAGTATAGCCGCTATCCAAGTATGCCCGCATTTCGTCTTTGAGGCTCTCTTCGGTTTCGTCCGGTGAATACCATCCACCACCGACATAGCAGAACATTTTCTCCGGCGTTGTGCCGTCGCCATAACGCTCAGCAATCAAGGCGTGAAGCGGTTTTTCTTTGATCTTCGCCATTGCATCCCAGAGCGCGATTTCAATGCTGCCGATGCCGACCGAACGCTCCATGTCACCGCCCGGCTTCTCACCGAACATCATGGCCTTCAATACCGAGTCAGGATCAAAATTATCCCACGTTGGATCGATTAAACTGTCGGGGTCTTGGCGCAACAGTCGAGGGATCAAGCGATCCCGCATCTGCGCGCCACAGGCATAACGACCCGTCGAATTAAAAGCGAACCCGACGACGGGGGCGCCGTCTCTGATCACATCTGTAATCACGGCGACAATAGATGTCGTCATGTCGTCGAAGGAGAACACCGCATTGCGTATGTTCACATCCAGCTTTACAGCCTTCTCTCGAATCTCCGTAATGCGCATGGATTAGCCCATCACATACTTGCTGAGACCAATCGCAAGATTGGGCCAGATGGCGACAAGGGTCACGACAATAAGCAGCATGATCCAATACGGAGTCGAGGCGCCGAATATGCGCATTGCCGTCATATCCTTGTCGTTGGCGGCACTCTTCACCGTATAGACAATAAGCCCAAATGGCGGCGTCAACAGCCCGGCTTCAATCGCCATGATACCGATGATCGCGAAGGAGATGGGGTCATATCCGATTAACACACCCAAGGGCGCGAATACCGGCACTGTAATCAACATGATCGATTTTGAATCAATGATCATGCCCAACAAGAACCAGACGAAGATCATGAACAACAAGACGACCCAGGGCGGGAACTGGTTTTCGGTAAAGTATTCTTCAATCGCACCACCGATCCCGGTCAACGCCAAGGCCCGAGAATACAAAAGAGCCATCAAGATCAAGACCATCAATGGGGCCAAGGTTCGTCCAACCTGCAAGATACCATCAACGATATCCTTGCCGCGCAACCCCTTGATTGTAACGGAAAACGTCAGCGAGAGGATCGCGCCAACACCTGCCGCTTCGGTCGGTGTAAATATCCCAAACCAGATGCCGCCCAACACACAAACAATCATCCCAATCACGCAAAGGGTGCTGATAAGAATATCTATCGGCTTGATGGTGGCTTCGTATTCTTCGAACTCAGACCGGGCATCGCTCACCGCTGCCGCGCCGACAGATTGAGGTGTTGTCGTTTCGGGCGCAACCTCCCCCCGTGGCGCTTCGCCATAGAGTTCCGGTCGTAATATCGCGGAGATAAGAACATATGTGACGAATAACCCCGTCAGCATGAGCCCTGGAACAATCCCGGCCAGGAAAAGATGACCAATTGATTCTTCGACCAAAATCGCCCAAAGAATCATCAAGTTACTCGGAGGGATCAGCATGCCCAGGCAAGAACTCCCGGCAATCACGCCCAGCGACAAGCCATGATCGTACTTGAATGCTTTCATTTGCGGGTAGGCAATACGGGTAAAGGCCGCAGCTGCTGCAATACTAACGCCCGTCAAAAACGCGAACACCGCGTTCCCCAAGACAGTCGCCAGGGCCAAGCGTCCTGGAATGCGCCGAAGCGCCCTGTTAATGCCAATATAAAGGTCCTGTGCCGCACCAGATCGGGAAATGAATTCCCCCATCAACATGAACAACGGTAACGCCGCGAAGATATAACCACGCATTCCTTCAAACGATGT
Source organism: Rhodospirillaceae bacterium (assembly GCA_018660465.1). Classification (NCBI taxonomy): domain Bacteria; kingdom Pseudomonadati; phylum Pseudomonadota; class Alphaproteobacteria; order Rhodospirillales; family Rhodospirillaceae; species Rhodospirillaceae bacterium. The sequence continues at coordinate 9,513 of JABJKH010000034.1, read as the reverse complement.
CCGCGCCAATGTATTGATGGTGATGTCCCAACTCTCCGTAACGAGAAAGAGGCCGAGCAAACTGGTCGCAGCTAATGCGATGGCAATGTGTACACCAGCAAACACCATGATCAGCAACAAGCCTAGAACAGGAAAGGCAATTTCCATTTCGAACATTAGATACCCTCCATTTCGGCTTTTCGCGTTCCGGAGTCTGGTGTGGCATCATTTTCGCCGGTAATTTCGCGCACCAGCAAAACAAGGTAACTGCCGGCGGCCAGGAAACTGCCAAGAATTATCACGCAATAGGTCGGCCAAACCGGGATACGAAGTGCGCCGTCGCCTTCGAATTCCTGACGCTCAATCGCGGTGAATAGAGGATCAAAGCAGGCATAGACGATCAGGCCGAAAATCGCAGCGCCCATCAAGTAGCTAAAAACACCAAGGGCGCGGGTTAACATCGGCGGGAATAAATGAGTTAAAAAATCAGCACGCAGCATGGACTTGGATTGAACCGCGTAAGCGACTTGCAAAAACGTGATCATGGCGACGGAGTTCTTGATGATCTCGTGGGTCCCGGTAAGCGGCTGGTTAAAGGCGCTCCGGCCCAGCACGTCGAGGCAAATATTAATCGCCAAGCAAAAGGCCCAGAAAGCGGCGAACACCATCAATCCCCGGTTCAGCCGCTCCAATAGTCTAATTAATTGCATATTGTACTTTTGTAATTAGCACCGACCGGCGGTTTTATTCCCGCCGGTCGGTGTCATTGAGTTTAGAGACGTTTGCTTATTTCAAATTGTAAGCGTCCATCTTTTTATTGCCATCCTTTTTCAGGATTTTGATGTACATCTTCAACGCTTTGCGCATTGGAAGATTGTATTTATCACCCTCAGCAGCGGCCACGTTTGGAACCTTCGTCAGGTACTTCGCCCACTGCTGCTTTACCTCTTCGGAAATTGGCAGGATCTTAGCACCCTTCGCTTCCATCGCTTTGACCGCAGTCTTGTCGCGAGCGGCATTGGCTTTGTTGACTTTGATTTCATAAATCTTGCCAACTTCGACCATGATCTTCTGAACTTTCTTCGGAAGCTTGTTAAACTTCTTGGTGTTCATGGTCAGCATGTTGATTGGCAAGGCACCAAAATCAATCTTCGCGATGTAAGGCGCAGGCTCGAACAGCTTAAACGCCTTAATCCCTTGATAGTGCATAAGAATACCCTCTGCGACACCGGTCTGAAGATTGTTGTAAGCACCACCCAATCCACCTTGAACAGGAACTGCGCCCGTACCATTCAACCAAGGCAGGTTCGGACCAGCAGCCTGAATTTTCCGACCCTTCAAATCGGCTAATGTCTTCCATGGTTTCTTGGTCGCGATCTGATAGTTACTCGCCGCCATAACCGCCAAGACCGTGTTGTTCTTGGTTTCAAGAGAAGAATTAAACGCAGGGATCGCATCATAAAGAATACGTGCAATCTCTCCGGCCCGAACTGGATCTTCCGGTCCAAATGGAACCTTGTAAGCATAGTTAGCCATGAATAGGTTACGCGGCTCGAACGGAACGGACAAAAGTCCGATGTCCAACAAACCATTTTCAACCGCATCAAAAACTTCCGGCAACTTGGCGACGGAGCCACCATAGTGCTGGGTAAATTTAAGCTTATCCCCGGTCGCGGCTTTCACGCGCTTGGTGACTTCGGGAATATAATACTTCTTAAACTGATCTACATAGGCCAGTACCGGCGGATGGCCGGAACCTGCGCGGAACTTGATCGTATCGGCCTCTGCCGCCACGCTACCGCCAAGGCTTAACCCCACAGCCACCGCAAGACCTGCCATAATACTTTGACGTCCCACAATGCCCGTAAATTTACAATTATTCATTGAAATCCTCCTGTTAATTCGTGTGCTAATCTCCAACATGATACCCAGATCACATTGTTCGCTTTTAGGTTTTTTAAGCTAATCCCTCCGCGAGTAGGCCGCAATCTTATATCGCCAATTCTCAAAAAGCATACTTATTTTATTTTTTCTATCACCTAATTCAATCAACCTCTTGAATTAGGTGATAGAAAGTATGATGATTATTTCAGAATTTGATTAATCGGGGATAACGGTTATGGCTCAAAGTTCCGCTTTCGCGCGACAACCGGCCTCCGGCATGGCCAAAGCTGGCGACGCAACGCGCCAGGCCATCATCGACACAGCCGAAAAAATGTTCTCTGACCATGGAATTACGGCCGTTTCGCTCCGTTCCATTCTCGCAGAAGCTGGCGCCAACACCGCCGCCGCTCACTATCATTTTGGTTCTAAGGAAAACCTGATCGCAGAAGTCTTCGCCCATCGTGCCAAGCGCGTGGCAGACGAACGCATGCAACGACTGGATGACGTTCTTAATAAACCAAATGAGGCGACCCGCTTGGAAGAAATTATTAGAGCCTTCATCGAGCCTGGTTTCTTTGGCGGTGCAGACACCAGAGAAGCTGGCGAACAATTTGCGCGCCTGAGGGCTCGCCTGACGACGGATGATTCAGACCTCGCCGTACGGCTTTTATCGGATTGCTTCGATGAAAGCAGCCACCGCTATATGAAGGCCCTAAGCGACGCCCTTCCCGATCTTTCAAAAATCGACGTGCAGTGGCGGTTCCATGCCCTGCTTGGCGTAATGGTCTATACGGTTGCTGGGCCAGGACGTATTCAATCACTCACTGACAATACCTGTGACCCCTCTGATCTTCACGCCGCTGTGGAGCATCTCGTGCCGACTTTGGCCGGAATGTTCCGCGCACCACCAACCCTTTTCACCACTTAAATCCAAATTTGGGAGTTATCTTAAAATGAGTAAAAAAATCACCCGTCAGGACCTTTCCGACGCCGCCGAAAAATACAAAAACTGGGGAAAATGGGGACCCGATGATGAAATCGGTACGCTGAACTTTACAGAGCCCGAGGATATTATCGCTGCCGCTCAGCTCATCAAAAAAGGCAAAGTGATCTCGTTGGCCTTGAACTTTGATTCTTCCGGCCCCCAAGGTGCCAAGACAAAGTACCCCGCCATGGGCCGCACCAACCCTATTCATACGATGCTCCGAACCGGCACCGATGCCTATTCCGGCGTGCTCGACAAGCGCGGCATTCGCGCGGCTGACGACATGGTCACGATGCCCCTGCAATGCGGCACCCAATGGGACGGCTTGGGCCACGTGTTCTACGAAGACACCATGTGGAACGGCTACGACGTCCGTGAAGTGACCTCCGCCGGCGCCCAGAAATGCGGTATTGAGAAAACCAAAAATAAAATGGTCGGACGCGGCATCTTATTGGACATCCCCCGCACCAAAGGCGTCGAACGGTTAGATGATGGATATGGCATTACCTGCCAAGACTTGGACGACGCAGCCAAGAACCATGGCATCGAGGTCAAACGCGGTGATTTTGTCATCGTCAGAACCGGTCAAATGGAAGCCTGTCAAAAGGTCGGCAGCTGGGACGGCTACCCTGGGGGTGATGCCCCCGGGTTTGCGTTCGAAACCTTGGAATGGATTCAGCAAAACGAAATCGCCGCCATCGCCAGTGACACTTGGGGCTGTGAAGTTCGCCCGAACGAGTCAGAGGAAGGTATTAATCAGCCGTGGCACTGGATCACCATTCCAATCATGGGCATCACCATGGGCGAAATTTTCTCCCTCAAAGAAATTGGCGACGATTGCGCCGAAGATGGGGTGAACGAGTTTATGTTTGTGGCCCCTGCCATCCCCATTACCGGAGCCGTTGGGTCGCCAATCAACCCGCTCGCGATCAAATAATATAAGACGGAGATTAGTTTCAATGAGTAGTAATATGGAAACCGGCGCAATTGTCTTGGCAGATATGCTCAAGTCTTACGGCGTCACGCATATATTCATGGTCCCTGCCGTACTCCGGCGGACCATGATGGAAATTGAAAATCGGACGGACATCAAGCGTCTGCACGTTCATTCCGAAAAATCAGCGGTCTACATGGCAGATGGCTATGCCCGTGCTTCGGGAAAGCCCGGCATTTGCATGGCGCAAGTCATCGGTGCCTTGAACGTGGCCGCTGGATTGCGGGATGCCCACTTGGCGCATTCGCCGGTTATCGCCATGACTGGCGGTCGGGACCAACACACGAAGTTCCGTAAGGTTTATCAGGAAGTCGACGACGTTCCTGCCTTCGAGCCCGTGACAAAAATGAACGTAACCGTGGATGAAGCAGGACGCTTCCCCGACATGGTCCGCCAAGCCTTCCGAACGGCGGTATCTGGGTGTCCGGGTCCAGTCCATCTTCAATTTCGCGGCAATGAAGGCCAAGTCGATCAAGGGGAATGCGAATACGAAGCCATTACCGAAGATACCTTTGCGAGTGTTCCCCCCTTCCGGCCAGCACCTGACGACGCGTCGGTTCAAAAGGCTGTAGATATTCTGCAAAAGGCCGCGCGTCCGATTATCGTTTCGGGCGGTGGTGTGAAGGCTTCCGGTGCGGGAGCAGAACTTGTCGCCTTGGCCGAACGCCTCGCCATCCCCGTCGTAACATCCCTAAACGGCAAAGACACCTTCCCAAGCACCCACCCGCTGTCTGGCGGCGTTGTCGGCACGTACTCACGGGAATCTGCTAACAGGGCCGTCAATGAAGCCGATCTTGTTTGCTTCATTGGTACTGAAACCGGCGGTATGACAACCCATTTTTGGGCGGTTCCCGAAATCGGCAGGCCGGCCATTCAAATTGACATTGAACCTGAATCCATTGGTCGCAACTATCCACTGCAAGCCGCCGTACAGGGAGATGCCAAAGTCACCTTGGCCCGCATGGTCGATTTGTCTGATGCTGGGACCGCGGCTTCGCGTACTGTGTGGGTCGAACGGATCAAGGAACTTCAAGGCGAATGGCGCGCCAAGCATGAAGATGAGTTGCGTTCAGACGCCGTTCCTATTAGGCCAGAGCGTCTGTGCCAGGACCTTACCGACTACTTGCCAGACGACGCCTATGTCGTTGTTGACACAGGCCATGCTGGCATGTGGATGGGGGGCATGTATGATCTGAAGTCCACCACCCAAAATTACATGCGCAGTGCAGGCCACCTGGGTTGGGCGTTTCCGGCGAGCTTAGGTGTCAAATGCGCCTTGCCGGACCGCCCCGTCGTTTGCTTCACCGGCGATGCCGGGTTTTGGTACCATATTGCCGAAATTGAATCTGCCGTGCGCTGGAAGATCAATGCCGTCATCGTCGTCAACAACAACGGTGCGGGCAACCAATCCAAGCGCGGCTTCGACCGCGCCTATGGCGGCGAACAAACCGAGCAGGCTAAAGAAATGTGGACGTTCTCCAAGGTCAACTTTGCTAATATCGCTGAAGAAATGGGCGCTGTTGGAATCAGAGTAGAAAACCCAGGGGAAATCAAAGGTGCCTTGGAAAAAGCGTTGAAGATGGACCGTCCTGTCATCATCGACGTGGTTACGGATATTGATGCTCAGGCACCCTTAGCCGCGAGTTAAAGCGCCAAATAAGATGGTCCTTTTTATTCTCGCGACCATTGGTTTTATGGTGTCGGCGGTCTTGCGCATCGCCGACACCGTTTTACCGCAGATTGCTACTACATTTCAGGTCAGCATCGGCGATACCGCAATGGTCATCACGGCTTTTGCAATCGTTTATGGAATGTTTCAGTTGATCCATGGCGGGCTTGGTGACCATTTCGGAAAGCTGAAGGTCGTCTTCATTTCATCTATCTTGGGGGGCTCGGCCACGTACCTTTGCGCCTATGCGGAAAGCTTGGCGATGCTGTCGTTCTTTCGCGCCCTGTCCGGTGCGGCAATGGCCGCCAGCGTGCCCCTGTCCCTGGCCTATATTGCCGACACGGTCGCCTACGAAAACCGCCAGACGGAAATGGCGCGCTATATGTCGGGCATCATGATCGGTCATGTCTTTGGCGTCGCCGTTGGAGGCATCGTCGCTGACTGGATCGGGTGGCGAGATTTGTTTCGTGTGTTCGGCGGGCTCACGATTCTTAGCGGCGGGGTACTGGGCTACGCTATTTATACCCGTCGAGCGCCCCCTGAAATCAACAACGGCGCACAAATTCGCTTGAGCAACTATACCAGTTTGCTGAATTCAAAATCATTCAGGCACATCTTCATCGTTTACTTTGTTGAGGGGATCGCTCTGTTTGGCGCGATTGGATTTGCCAGCGCCCTGATGCGAGACCGGTTTGATCTCAGCTATACCCATATCGGATTATTACTGTCGGGATTTGGCATCGGCGGATTAATGTTCTCGCTTAGCGTCAAACGTCTGCTAAAGTTATTTTCTCAATTTCAATTTCTGATTTTTGGCGGAGTGCTCTCATGCGGGGCTTACCTGAGCCTGGCTTACATTCAGGCCCCCATGGGGCTCTTCCCTATATTTTTAATTCTTGGATTAGGCTTCTACATGTTCCATTTAACACTTCAAACCCACGCCACAGTTGTTTCCCCCAGGACACAAGGAACTTCTATGGCTTTGTTTTCTTTAGCTATATTTACAGGGACATCCGTTGGCGCACAGATATTCGGCTATCTAATTGATAACTTCAGCTTCATCCACGCCTTCGTGACAGCGGGTGTTATAATGATCATGGTGACACTCTGGTATAGCCGTCACGCCATCAAGCAAGCGTAGAAAAATCATATGGTTTTGTTATAATAAAAGTCTTTCCATGGGTTTGATAAGGGCCGTTTTTATGTTCGATCTCGATCAATTCATTGATGACTGCCGCGCAGCACAGGCGGAAAGTGACGACCATAAAGCAGCCCGAGAAGTCGTCGCCAGAGCTGTTTCCGATCCGGCCTCCGTGATTGCTGGCTTGGGTGAGCCACAACGGGGCGAAGTACAAAAGCTTTATCATACCGATGACTTGACCATTCTTAATGTGCTGTGGGCACCGAAAATGACTCTTATGCCGCACAACCATAGAATGTGGGCGGTGATCGGCGTTTATACTGGCCGCGAAGATAATATCTTCTGGCGGCGTTTGCCCGGCCGGGATGACGGCAAGGTCGAAGCCGCGGGTGCAAAGGCATTATGCGAAAGAGATGCTGAGCCCTTGGGCCAGGACATCATCCATTCCGTGACCAATCCAATTCCCCGCGTTACCGGCGCAATCCACGTATACGGCGGCGATTTCTTTGAGATTGAGCGCAGCGAATGGGATTCGGAATTTCTCACCGAATGTCCCTACGACATCGAAAAAAACATGCGCTATTTTGAGGAAGCGAACGCGGCCTTTGTCGGCCAGGCCAAATAATTCAGAACTGTCGCGCGCTAACGATGTAGCCTTGGATGGTTTCTTCGCCGAGCAACTTTACTGCTTCTAGACGATGGAGGCCCTCGATCAGGACCAGCCGTCCCTTCCCTTGGCGCACCTGAATGGGGCGCTGTTGACCGTTTTCCAAGATATCCTCTGCCAGCGATTCCGCCTTATCCTCTTCGAAAGTTTTTCGACGTTTGGTGGGCACATAAATCTCATCCACCTTCAGAGGCACTTCTTTCATTCAACACGTCCCAATCAAAATGTAAGGCTAAATTGAGAGTAGACAGTTTTCACAGGGATGGAAACACACCGCTAGATGATTGCGAAATGGCCCATTAAATGTATTTTAGCGAAGGCTTCGTTCAAAATTGGAGACATTTCGCTTTGACTGCTTCCGCGTCCCCCGCTGCATCCATTGATAGTGCCCGATATATTGTTGCGGCGCTCTATAAATTCACGGCCCTGCCCGACTTTGAATCTCACAAAGAGCCTTTGCTGGAGGCCTGCCTAACCGCGGGCGTTTACGGCACCATCTTGCTGGCCAAGGAAGGCATCAACGGCACCATCGCCGGAACACGGGACGGCATCAATACAGCCCTGGCCCATATCCGACACATGCCCGGCTGCGGCGACTTGGAACACAAAGAATCTTTCGCTGTGGAAAATCCCTTTTACCGTATGAAAGTGCGACTGAAAAAAGAGATTGTCACCATGGGCGTCCCCGACATTGATCCGAATGAGGTCGTTGGCACCTATGTCGACCCGCACGATTGGAACGCGTTGATCTCCGACCCCGACGTCGTCCTGATCGACACCCGGAATGCGTATGAAGTCAGCATTGGTACCTTCAAAGGCGCCATCGACCCCAAAACTACGACATTTCGCGAGTTCCCGGACTGGTTCAAATCCCAAGAAACTCACGGAAAGAAGGTCGCGATGTTCTGCACCGGCGGCATTCGCTGCGAAAAAGCTTCCGCCTTCGTCAAACAACAAGGCTTCGATGAAGTCTTTCACCTGAAAGGTGGCATTCTCAAATACCTGGAAACCATCCCCAAAGATGACTCTTTGTATGATGGGGAGTGTTTCGTCTTTGATCAGCGGGTTTCTGTAAAATACGATCTGGAATTGGGCAGCTACGATATGTGCCGCGCCTGCCGTATGCCCATTGATGACGATGATAAGGCCTCAGCGAAATACGTGCCCGGCGTCAGTTGTCCCAAGTGCCATGACGCGACGGACGAGAAACAAAAGCAGCGCTATCAAGCCCGCCAGCGACAAGTAGAACTCGCAGACGAACGGGGCGAGACGCACATCGGCCACGATTACGCCGCCGAGTCCAATGACTAAGAGAGAAAATAAGGGCAGGCTCGAACGGCCTCTCCCCACGCTCTATTCCTTTCGCCGGTGCCCTTACGCGATGCGGGCGCGTATGGCCCTGACCGTCGCCAACCAACAATGTCGGCTGCGTGAGATTGTTCTCCGCGATAAGCCCCGAGAAATGACAGCTCTTTCACCAAAGGCAACCGTGCCCGTCCTCCACTTAATCGACGGTCGCGTGCTGGAACAAAGCCTCGACATTATGCTCTGGGCCTTGGACCGAGAGGACCCCGAACATTGGCTTTCTCCGGAAATCGGCACCCTCACAGACATGAAAGCATTTATTACTGAGTTGGATGGCCCCTTCAAACACCACCTGGACCGCTACAAATACGCAACCCGATACGATGAAGAGCCAAATTCAGTCGATCACCGCGCTGAAGCCACAAATATCCTAATCACCCTAAACGACCGCCTAAGCACCCAAGCACACCTCTTCGGCACCAAACCAACCCTCGCCGACTTTGCCACCTTCCCCTTCATCCGCCAATTCGCCAACACAGACCGAGACTGGTTCGATAAGCAGCCCTTATCGAATCTGCAAAATTGGCTAGAGGGACACCTAACCTCAGACCTATTTCAAAGCATTATGAAAAAATGGCCGGTTTGGGGGGCGGGGGATCCGGAACCGTTGTTTCCAGATCAAGATTGGGGGCGGCATTATTCGCTATGATGTCTGCTTGTAGGGCGGTAAGCGGAAGTCAAATTGGACTAGCGATTGGGTCTGCTTCTGACCCTAAGCAGATATTTTGGTCAGGGCGGGCGAAAAGAGGGTGTAAGGCAAATCGGGCTCGCCCACATAATTTCTAAATCAGAAGCAGCGACCACGAACGCCCCCGCCGCCGTCGTTCAT
>JABJKH010000033.1 GCA_018660465.1 Rhodospirillaceae bacterium | reverse complement strand
GATTTCTTCAGAACCATCGGTATCAGAGACTGCCGTTGCAATATCCAAAGCAATCGCTGTGTCTTCCGCACCGCCCGCTGATGTCGCCGTAAGATCAGGCGCATCCGCAACTGCGACAACTTCAACCGGCACAGACGCGTTCGTCGCCGTGCCGTCGGTCGAGGTCGCGGTGATCTCAAGTGCCAGATCATCGTCGCTGTCCGCATCCGGGGTCAGCACAAGGCTATCAACCAACGAAGGCGCAACCGTTGCAACACCATCAACAACAGGGATTTCAACTGTATTACCCGCCGCATCCGTTGCACTCAGGGTCGAGTCGCCCAAGCCGGAGATCGAGACCGTCTCAACGGTTTCTGTCGAGTTCGGCACATCAACGCCGAGGTTCAGCTCAATCCCTTCCGCATCTTCCAAGCCGCTGACCGGGGTCGGGCTGAGGGTAAACACTGGCGCATCCGGAACAGCAGAGACACCAATGCTCAATGGGACCGTCGTCGTTGCCGTGTCGCCGTTTTCATCTTCGATCGACGTCGAGGCGACAGACAAGTCCATCGTGCCGTTAAAGTCGTCCGGCGGCGTGATCGTTAATCCAGAAAGTTGATCCGGGCTCAAGGTGACAGAACCATCAACAACTTCACCGACAGAGAGAGCCGCGCCCTCAGGAATACCCGAGATCGTGACGCTTTGGATTTCTTCAGAACCATCGGTATCAGAGACTGCCGTTGCAATATCCAAAGCAATCTCTGTGTCTTCCGCGCCACCCGCTGATGTCGCCGTAAGATCAGGCGCATCCGCAACTGCCTCAACAGCTACAGTTGCTGTCCCGGTTACGGTATCGCCTTCCGTATCCGTCGCACTCAGGGACAGATCAAAGTTGTCATCACTATCTGCAGGCGGGGTGATTGTGACACCTTCAAGCTGGTCAGGGGTTAGCGTGATGCTGCCGTTTGTTACCTCTAGTGTATTGCCATCGGCGTCTTTCAAGACTGCGTCCGCGGGAATGTCAGATACGGTCACTGAAGTGATTTCTTCAGTCGTTGTGCCGTCCATCGCGGCCACTAAGTTCAGGTCAATCGCCGTGTCTTCGTCGCCGGTTCCGCCGCCGCTGACGGTGCTGGTGTCGTCAAGGGCGTTGACTGTTACATCTAAAGTGGCCGTGTTGGTGGCCGATGTTTGGATGCCGGTTTCGGTGTCTGTATCGGTTGAGACCGCGGTTATGGTCAGGCTGAAATCATCGCTGGTGTCGGCGACAGGCGTAATGGTCAACCCGGTCAGATCATCGGCGCTGAGGGTCCAGTTGCCGTCGCCATTATCGGTACCTGCGCTGAGAATCGCGCCATTGGGCACACCGGCAATTGTGACGGATGAAATACTCTCTGAGCCGTCGGTATCGGTTAAGGCAGCACCTATATCCAAGGCAATTGCCGTATCTTCGTCACCCGTTGCTGCTTGCGGGTCAAGCGTCGGCGCATCGGCCTGGGCTGCAACGGTCACAGGAATCGTCGCGACAGCATCATCAATCAGAGACTGATCGAGACCATCGACAGCAACCGCTTTGACTTCCAAGTTAAAATTCACATCGGAGTTCGGCGGTGGTGTCACCGCCAGTCCATCGAGGTCATCAACGCTAAGCGTCCAGGTATCGTCTTCTTCATTATACGTACCGACGTTCAATGAGCCCCCTTCAGGCACACCGGAAATTGTCACTTCTTGAATGAGGTCGTTGTTCCCCAATGCCTCGACAGAAATATCCAAGGGGATCGCTGTATCTTCTGTTCCGGCGGCGGAACTGACCGTGACGACAGGGGCGTCAACAACGTTGTCAACCGATACGGTAAAGCTGCTGGAACTTTCGGCCGTGGAGACAGCACCAGAGTCGGGGTCAATATCGGTTGCCGTCGAGGTCACTTGAAGTTCGAAAACTTCGCCGTCTGTGTCCTCCGGCGGTACGAACTGAATTCCCTCCAATTGTTCTTCGGTTAAGGAGAAGCTAGCCCCCTCCTCAGTCGCCGTGAACAGTTCCACGCCATCCAACAACAATTTAGAACCGTCTGGAAGATTACCAATTTCGACAGCCAGGGATTCTGAGCCATCCGTATCGGTCAGAGCCGTATCCAGATTAAGGAAAATTCCCTCTTGCCCACCTTCGGCAGTTTCGACTGTCAAAGTCGGCGCATCGGCACTTGCTTCCACAGCAACTTCAATCGTTTCGCGGGCGCGCGCGCCATCACTGGAGACTGCCGTGACGGACAGAGAGAAATCTTCGCTGCTGTCTTCTGGCGGCGTGATGGTCAGGCCGACGAGTTGGTCCGCGGTCAGGGTGACGGTGCCATTGTCGTTGACTTCACCCGCACTGAGGGTGGCTCCAAAGGGAATATCGCCAATGGTTATGGTCTCAACCGAAGCACTGCCATCAGGGTCGAAAGCCGTGATGTTAAGCGCGATTGATGAATCTTCAACGCCAGTCCCACCACCATCAATTTCAGGAGGATTGAGCACTACGTCCGCATCACCCTCACCACCTTCGTCCGAAACTGCGGCAACCGTGACAGCCGAAAGATCAGGGGTAGGCTCGGCCTCCGTCGCCTCAACAATAATCGCTTGGTCATTATCTAACAGGGTCACCGCATCGCCAGTAAATGTCAGCGTCTGAGTACTAACACCTTCTTCCGACACAACAATTTCAGCAGTAACGCCAGGCAGAACTTCACCTTCGGCAGTGGGATCAACCGTGACCGGATCGCCGCCATCGCCGGGATCAAGCACAACACCTGCCCCGCCCGGAATGCCCTCAACGGTGACTGTTTCAATAGTTTCAAAATTTCCCTGGGCTTCGGAATCAGCCGTCACATTCAGCGCAACAGAACTGCTATCATCGCCCACGCTTTCAACAGCAGCGGTGACGAACACGCTGTCAGCTACCGATGCCACACTAACGGGGACCGCTTCTTCTGTGGTTGCGCCCCGTTCAGACGTCGCGGTAACAGTTAAGTCAAAGGCGCCATCATCCAAGTCATCGGTATTGTAATCGGCAGGCGGCTGGAACTGTAGCCCCTCCAACTGATCCGGACTTAGGGATACCGGGTCCGAGCCGACAATGATCGTTTCGGCATTTTCTTCGGTCCCGAGGATAAGTGTCGAGCCCTCCGGCAGACCGGCTAATTGAACGGAAGAGACTGGGTCGGTTCCAGTCGCCTCAACTTCTAATTCGATGGATTGCGTGCCATCTTCGCTCACCTGCACCGATTCTGGGCGGCGGGTGATGATGGGGGGGCTTGCTGGGTCCGGGGTCGTTGTTGGGGGTTCATCTGGATCGGGGGTTGGGTCTGGGTCTGGGTCTGGAATTGGATCGGGAACTGGTGTGGGATCAAGCACTTCTGGCTCCGGAATAATAGTAGCCGCCGGAATGTCACCAGCAACGGGTATAAATTCACCTCCGTCGCCTGCGTCATCATCTCCACCCGATGCCGTCTCAAAATTTTCAATTCCGCCGGTATCTTCTTCGGTATTGGTCTGACCCGTACCATCAAAGTCAGACAGCGCTTCAGTCGCATCCTGTTCGTCGGTTGCCGTCACTTCCTGACTAAGCTCTTCCTCCTCACCACCAGAGGCTTGCTCGAAGTTTTCCATAGAGTTCGAAGTATCTTCTTCGCCAAGAACTTCATCTTGTACGCCGGCGGCAGTCTCAAAATTACTCAGATTTCCAATGTCTTCTTCGTCACTAGGGCTATCAAAACCAGACAGGGCCTCTGTTGCATCCTGTTCGTCGGTTGCAATCACTTCTTCGCCAAGGGCTTCTTCGTCACCCCCCGCAGCGGTCTCGAAATTTTCCAGGTCGCCTGCATCTTCTTCGGCTAAGGCTTCTTCTGTCGTCGCCTCTTCCGCGGTGGACTCTTCGCCCAGGGCTTCCTCTGTCAGAGCTTCTTCGCCTAAGGTTTCCTCGGTGAGTTGTTCTTCGGCCAGTTGCTCTTCGCCCAGATCCTCTGCGGCAATTTCTTCCTCGGCCTCCTGTTCTTCGGCGAGTTGTTCTTCAAGCGCCTCTTGATCCTCGGCGGCTTCTTCGGCCGTCACTTCCGTGTCGGCTTCTTCAACGGCGGCACCTTCCTCAGGCGGAGCTTGGTTATATGTATTAGCATTGTTGCCTTCAGTTGCAGGGAGGCTGCCTAAAGCACCACCAAAGGTGTTCAACATCTGGCCTTGATCGACAGTAAAGGTTTCGGACGGGGCTGAATTCAGAGTGGTGATGGACGTGCCTTGGAAAGCATTGTTCAAGATTTGCAGTCCAGCGTCGTTGCTGACCGTGACTTCGCCGACGAAACCATCGGCTTCTTCCATCAAGACAACGTTGGATTGACCACCTTCGCCAACTTCGATACCGACTTGGGTGCCGCGAATACCGATGGTTGCGACGGGCGTCTCGAGTGTCATGGCGTCAGGATCGGTCTTGGCGATCTGACCGGATACAAAGGTAAATACACCCTCAACAGCCTGAATTCCGATGGAACCTTCTTGGGTGGCAGGATCATAGACCATTTCGTCCATGACCATTTTGCCGCCTTCGGCCATGGAGAAAGAAGTACCGTCGGCCAGGACAACACCGACACTGCCATCGGCGGCAGTCTCCAACTGGTCACCTTGGAAAATCGGCGAACCGGTTTCCAGTTGTTCGGTCGAGCCGTCTGCGTGCCGAACGGTCACTGACCCACTGGAGCTTTCGACGGTGCCAATGGACTGTGTACTGCCCGCTGTGATCGGCTCAATCGTCGCCGGGCCCTCTTCAACGACGACACCGCCGTCTTCAATAGTTCCCATGCCAGGTATAAATTCTGTATCCGCCATTTTCTCTCTCCATTTTCCTTTTTGCGACCCCTAAGAAATTCAGGGAACACAAAAAGGACTCGGCCCAAACGGACCTATCCAATGCTCATATAGTAACAGGGATGTCGTCAAAAATCTGTGACGGCCATCACACCTAGATGAATTTTTTAGTGTTTTATATCAATGACTTAAGAAACTATTTGTTTCTTTCTATGCGCTTAAGCGCGGCCTTTGCTCTTTTGTGGCCCTTCTTTGCCGCAACTTCGAACCAGGCTTTAGCACGCGAAAGGTCCAGAGGGCACCCGGTTCCCTCTTCATACAGAGTTGCGAGCTTGTATTGGGCTTTTACATAGTTTTCTTTCGCGGATTTATAGTACCAAATCGCCGATTGGCGTAGGTTTTTTTCAACCCCTTGGCCTTTGGCGTACATATCGCCCAAATTATACTTTGCAAGCGAATGCTCGGGAGCCGCTTTTCTATACAATTCAAAGGCGCGTTCGTAGTCAATTTTTACCCCTTGGCCAAATCGGTACATGGTCGCCAAGTTGTTGAGCGCAGGGGCATAATCAGTTTTAACCGCCAAGTTGTACCATTTTAGAGCTTCGGAAAAATCGCGTTGCTGACCCCGCCCGAAGTGATACATGACAGCGATGCTGTATTGAGACGCCGCGTGGCCCTGTTTGGAAAGTTCCTTAAACTCACGCAGGGCGCTAATATAATCGCCTTTCTGCGCCGCTTTGATCGCACCTTTGTAATCCGCAACAGCGACGCCCGACAGTCCCTGGAATAGGGCTGCGCTTATCAAAATGAGCTGAGCAAACGATTTTATGGGCATAGGCGTCAAACGTCTCCGTTATCAATCCATTCCAATATTATAACAGGATAACCGTTAAAAAGGGTTAATTTGAGGCAGCGGCGGGAACCCAGCGCGTTTCGGTTTCAAACCCCATCCCATTTGTATAGCGATGAAGATGATAGACCGGATCGTTCGATTTATCGTCAGGGTAGGTTCCTTGACGGAGTTCGATGGCGACCGACGGCATGGTGCTTGCCAGCATCGTGCCAACATCTGCGCGGTAATCCCGGTGGCTGTGGCCGCAGAACAGGCGAATCAGTTGCGGATGGCGGGCGACCACGGCTTCGAATTCCGTGGCGGCTTCGCGGCGGTAGTACTGAAACGGATCGATTGCCGTCGTCACATCGAACGGCGGGTGATGCATGAAAATCGCTGTTGGCTGGTCTGGGGCTGTGGCCAAAAGGGCATCAAGTGCTGCCAACTGTTCCGGCGTAAAATCACCCTTATTGCCGGTGTTCGACAGACTATCCATGGCGATGAGGCGAACCGCCCCCTCCTCCACCGCATAGAGCATGAAATCTGCTTTTTCGGACAAGCCTTTGAAGGCCTCGACCATGGGCAGGCTGCCATCGCGGTTGCCTGGGGTCGGGTAGTACGGCATTTCCAGGTCTGCCAGCACGTCTCGCGCCGCGACAAATTCGCTTGGCTTACCGTCTTGGGTCATGTCTCCGGTGTGAATGACGACATCGGGCCGTGTGTCCAACCCGTTGATATCCGCCACACACCGCCGAAGGGCTTCGATTCTTCCTGCACGCCGATCATCCGGATTATCAGACGCCATAATATGGGTATCAGAAATCTGCGCGAGAATCATTGCTGCACCTTAGACAGAATCCACGTCAAAATGAATTCAGCTAATTAAGGCTTTTTCGGCGTCGTGTATTCAACTTCTTTCTGGAACGGCTCCCAGGTGGTTTCGTATCCGACAAAACCCTTCTCGTTAGGTTCTTTCTGACGGGTAGTCAGAAACCTGGATTTTCCCTCGGGTACTGGGGGCTTTTCTTTCGGTTGATCACTCATAATTCTTACCTCCCTTAATTTGATGCAGTCGTTACAGACTAAACTATATTTAACCTCTCACGAATGAGGCCTTCGAACATTTTATTGAAGCGGCACCGTAAGCGCTTCGTGGATATCCGGCCCCTCACTCACGGGGCCACCCGCTTCTATTTCCTCTTCCGTTGGATCACGAACACCAAGAACCTCCAGCTTAAACATGACCTGCCTGCCGCAAAGCGGATTGTTGCCATCGACAGTCAGTGTCTCATCATCCAACCTCGTGACGATAAAGCTCTGCGTCTCGCCTTTTTCATTCTCGGTATGAAGGGTGGTGCCGACCTCCCTATATTGTTCGGGAACGTTTTCGATTTTATCCGTAAACACCAGCGATTCGTCCCTGGGGCCATAGATTTCATCGCAATCAAGGGGCACCTCGATCACGTCACCGGCGGATTTTCCGAGCAGCTCTTTGCCGACTGCAGGTGTCAGGATATCGTTGGCGCCGTGGATATAGCCGATCGGAAATTCGACCGCGACAAGGACATCGCCCGATTTTTGATCGATCACCCTGTATGCCAGTTCGACATACTTATTTTCCTGAATTGTTTCCTGACCTGTTTCACTCATAATTAAAATATGGAGGCCCCAAAAATTTTGACCTCTCCATCTTCGTGACCGAGGACAAGTCTGCCGAGCCATTCACCCTCAGATTTTGTGCTCCGTTGCCGGTAAAGTACTGTCACATGTTCCCCGCGACGGATGGTGCCGATGAACTCTATTGATTCGGACAGATTTCTGGTCAATTCGCTATTTGCAAATTGTTTGCCGACCTCGATTTCGTTCAACCCTAGCAATAAGTTTTGGGAGAAGTGTCTGACGAAATCCCCGTATTTGCCAATGTTCGAGGCATGAACAAGGTGGCTCCATAGCGGGTTGGCTACGGCAAGAATTTCGTCGTCAGTCTTTTCTATAATGTTCGTCATTTCTTTGTACTACGCAAACGTTCGCCGCGGCGAACGTAATAAAAATATCAACACGCAACATGCTGATCCGTTTTGATGGACCAAACAGGAGTTCGGTGTGAACTCCTGTTTGGTTTCTCAGTTACTCGTCGTCTTTAACAAGGTGATAGACGGGCGCCTTTTCCATGGTGTACTCACCATTTTTTGGATCACGACGCGAAACCGTTAGCACATGCCAATTTTCATCATCCAGCTTCATCGCATCACCGCGATAGTAGTAGCCCGGCCAACGGGTTTCTTTGCGGAACAATGTGTGTTGCGTGACGCATTCGGCCGTACGGTGACGATGCTTCAACTCCCATGCACGCAGAAGTTCATGGAAGTCCGTTGCCGCCAGTTTCTCAAGGTCCTCTTCTAATATCTTGAGCTTTTTAAGGCAGACGTTCAGCAACTTATCGTTGGTCATGTAGTTGACCGTGACTCCGCCGCAGTACTCGTCCATCAGTTTTTGTAAGCGGTCCAGGCCTTGCCGCGGATTGATGTAGTTCGGATTGACATCACCAGCAACGACTTCGTTGTGGTAGACCTTGTAATGCTCCATCGGCTTGTAGACCTTTTCCTTAAGGTCGTTGATCTGCTTGTCAGATACATTGATGCCCTCGGCCTTGCCGTCGTCAATGTAGCGGCAGGCTGCCTTAGCGGCGAGACGCCCTTCAGTGAAGGAGCCTGAGGAGAAGGCGTGCGGCGTTCCACCGACCGCATCACCGGCACCAAACAACCCTTCGATGGTCATCATACGGTTGTAACCCCAGAAATACTCGTCCGGAGAAACGTCCTCAGGACCTGAGCACCAAGCGCCACTGCCCGTCGCATGTGATCCCATGACATAGGGTTCTGACGTGGTTAGTTCCGGGTTCTCGTTCTTAGGATCGACGTCCGTGGCAGCCCACAACACAGCCTGGCCGACAGTCATGCCAAGGAAGTTCTCCCAGCCAACCTCCTCAAGGTGAGGATCTTGGAAGGCTTGCATGGTGATCATTTGAATCGGACCGCGACCAGCATTCACCTCATTGATCAAGGCGTGATTCCGCAAACAGGTCGGAATCGGACGATGGGTCTTATGAGAAAGCTCCGGGTCCAAATATTCCTTACCAACCATTTTTTGCAGTTCAGGAAACCACTTGGATTCATATTCTTCGCCATAGGCGTTCTGGGTATAGGTCTTGAGGTGCAGGAAGTAAGCGCCAACCGGGCCGTAGCCATCTTTGAAGCGGGCCAACACAATTCGGTTTTCCATCTGCGTCATCTTGGCGCCGGCGTCGATCATCAGGCCATACGCGGAACCTGACGACCACGGCGCGTACCAAGTACGACCGCTGCCTTCACCCGTGGAACGACCTCTAAAGATATTGGAAGCACCACCGGCGCCACAGATCACCGTCTTCGACTTGAAGACGTGGAAGTCGCCGGTACGAACGTTAAAACCGACGGCGCCGGCAATTCGGTTCTCCTTAGCGTCGTCCAATAGCAGGTGCGTCAGACAAACGCGGTTGTATACCTTGTCTGCCTGCTTCTTTGCGGCTTCAGCCACGATGGGTTTGTATGATTCACCGTGAATCATAATTTGCCACCGTCCTTCGCGCATATAGGAGCCCTTTTCCTCATCCTTCATCAACGGCAGGCCCCAGTCGTCAAACTGGTGCACCGCGGAATCGACGTGCCGGGCCATATCGAACAGCAGGTCTTCGCGAACCAAACCCATCAAGTCGATACGCGCATACTGTACGTGGTCTTCCGGATTGTTCTCGCCGAAACGGGTACCCATGTAGCAGTTGATCGCGTAAAGCCCCTGGGCGACAGCGCCGGAGCGGTCGATATTGGCTTTTTCAGCGATAACGATCTTTTTGTCTTGGCCCCAGAATCTAGCTTCAAAGGCGGCACCGGTGCCGCCAAGGCCCGCGCCTGCGACCAGAACGTCGATATTGTCTTCTATGATTGTTTTGTAAGCCATTAGTAGTATACGCCCTTTTTCATCGTGAGACCGTTAGATTCCAAGGTATGCAGCCCGCCGTCGTCAAAACGGATATATTTCGGCTCGTTGTACAACAACTCGCTATCACGCTGCTCTTGGGTGGGTCCAGGGACCTCCTTAAGCTTTGGAATGCCTGTGCCCCAAGGCTTGGTGGTGATCGGAGACAGGAATTCCTTTTCCGTGCCATTTCTGAATTTGATCCTCCACGAAATCGTGCCCTTTTCCTCTTCGCGGAGCACTCGAACGCTATGGCCGAGCGGCGCGAAGTCAGCGTAACCGCGCACGTCGATGGCGTTCTGCGGGCAGGCCTTCACACAGGAGTAACATTCCCAACACATGTTGGGCTCAATATTGTAGGCGCGTCGATATTTTGTATCGATGTGCATAATGTCGGACGGGCAGATGTCCACGCAGTGTCCGCATCCATCGCACCGGGTCATGTAAACAAAAGTCGGCATTGTATAATTCCTCTTTAGTCAGAAGATTTTGTCTGGTTAGGCCTTAATAATGGCGGGGCTGTTCGCGCTTGATGCCAAGCCCCATGGACTGAGGTGCGTCCTTCAGCAACTCCATGGAGTGCCGGTCGCGTTCCGCCGGATTGGTTCGGTCAGCGGGCTTGGGCAGGTTGCTTCTCGATCCATCCGCGTTGGCGACTCTTTTCTGAAGAGCAGCCGCTGGCTTGAAGAACATATGAGAAAACTTGGACCACGGAACCGATCCGAAGAAGATCGTCGTGGTAAGCAAATACGCGCCCAAGGCCACGTTCGTCCATGCGTTTCCGGTCGCCTGCAAATAGGCCCAAATGAGGGCCAATGTTACGCTTACCATCAGCGACACGATAAAGATGTCAGCCTGCACAAAGCGGAGCGGTGAATTGCCTTCCGCAGCGACATCAACCCGAATAAAGAACCAGAACCAATAGCCACCGACGCAAACCATCGCCGCACCTAGATACCATAATTGCACGACGATCGCCGGTGCAGTCGAGCCAGCCATCGGGTAACAAAACACCATCATGATAATTGCCGCGACGTAGGCCACAAAGCCATACATCGTCAGCAAGTGGGCTATCCTACGCTTCGGATTGCAGAATTCAGCGGACGTCGCGACTTCAACAACGGCAGTCTGAACTGCTAAGGATACGATCTCCCCGCTGCCAACTGTCCGCGTGCCCTTGCTCGCGGCTTTCTTCCAGTTACGGAAGAAATACGTAGCGCTCTTTTTATGGATGACGTCGAACACGGTGCCACCAACAACCAAAAGAACCATGACGACGACGTACGTCTGCATGACAGATGTTGGAATGGACGCCGATAGTTCGGCAAAGGGATTGATACTAAACATTAATTTGCCCCACTGTTAGCCAGTTACAATCAACAGAAGGACCGGTGTGCACAAAAGTAAGCATCTAAGTTTTCCTCGGTCACTTCTTAATCTAAGGTGTCAATTCGTCTATATTATAGATTTCTAAAGTACGAAAGATGGCGTGTCAATCGGTCAGGTGCATTCTTTACACCTTTGGTTCAATTTGCGCCAAAAACGCGACAATTTTAGGAATCAGTCAACCGTATCATAATAGCCCTGCAAGACCTCAAGCACCTCTGGGCGGCTGAATTCTGGCGGGACATCTTCGTGGTTGGCGAACATTTCACGGAGCCGCGTGCCGGACACGTTCAGGCGCTCATCATCGCCATGCGGGCAGGTCCGCCCGGTCGCCATGCCATTGCATTTGAAGCAATAGAAGGTGATGTCGATTTTCAGGGCTTGAATCTCAAGCGCATCCTTTGGAATTTCATCGAATATATGGTGCGCATCAAACGGGCCGTAGTAATCACCGACGCCCGCGTGATCGCGCCCGACAACCAAGTGCGAACAGCCGAAGTTCTGGCGGAAAACTGCGTGCAGCAAGGCTTCCCGAGGGCCGCCATAGCGCATTTCAATGGGATATCCGCCTTGAACAACGGTCCCGTCGACGAAGTAATTACGGACCAGGGTATCGATTGATTTCACCCGAACCTCAGCTGGAATATCGCCCGGTTTTAGCGCGCCCAAAACCTGATGGATCAACAAGCCGTCACAAATTTCAACGGCGATCTTGGCCAGGTATTCATGGCTGCGGTGCATGGGATTACGGGTTTGGAAGGCGGCGACTGTGGACCAGCCTTTTTCGGTAAACAGCGCCCGGGTTTCCTCGGGTCGGAAATAAAGCCCTGCATAGGTTTCCGGGAAATGGTCTTCATCAATGACCTTCACCGGGCCCGCCAGATTAACCGGGCCTTGTTCCATCACTTTTTGTACGCCGGGGTGAGCTGCATCGGTCGTGCGGTACACATTGGAGCATTCCAGGTCTTTATCGATTCCATACTTTTCCTGAACGTCCATGACGCCGAAGATTTTTCCCGATTCATTAACCAGCGCCACCTCTTCGCCAACGCTGATGCTATCGGCTAAATCTTGGGCGGCGGATAAAGTAATGGGAATCGGCCAGAACACGCCGTCCGATGTGCTCATATCCACGCAACAGCCGCGCCAGTCTGCTTCGCCCATGAAACCGGTCAGCGGCGTGTAGGCCCCCATCGCCAGCATCAACAGGTCTGAGAGTTCCCTGGATGACAGCGGTACTTTCTTTAAGCCCTCTGCGCGCTTCAAGACATCAGGACGCTCGTTTTCGGGCAAGAGCAATGGATTAAGCTGGCTTGCGCCATGTGGATTAACGAGCGTTGACATAGGGAAAATCTCCAGAGTTAAGGTGCGTTGGGTGTATTTATTAGCAAATCATCATATAGATGGCAAACGGTCGAAATAAACGCAGCCCTGTGGCTCAATTCAGCTCGCTCTGATACGTTGCGGAAAAGAACGAATACCAAGGAGCACCACATGAAAATCGGTTTTATTGGACTGGGTAAGATGGGCTATCCGGTCGCTGAGAATATTCTAAACGCGGGACACGATCTTTCGGTCTACAACAGGACGGCGGCAAAGGCTGACCCGTTAAAGGATGCGGGCGCATCTGTCGCAAGCAACCCGGCGGAGGCCGCAGCAGGTGATGTCGTTTTCACGATGCCATTTTCTGATGATCATATGGACGAGGTAATGTTCGGCGACGGGGGCATTCTTGCTGCCATGAAACCGGGGGCGATCCATGTTTGCATGAGCACTCTCTCGGTTGTCACGGCGGATCGGATCACCCAAGCCCACACCGATGCGGGCCACGGCTATGTCGCGGCCCCGGTCATGGGTCGACCCGAGATGGCGGCGGCGGCCAAGCTTTTCGTCCTAGCGGCGGGAAATGCGAAAACAATTGAGACCGTACAACCGATCTTCGACGTGATTGGCCAGCGTACGTTCGTGTTGGGTGACAGACCGTCTCAGTCCAATCTGATAAAACTTTGTCTGAATTTCATGGCGGCTTCGGCCATCAACAGCATGGGCGAAAGCATGGCGCTGGCGCGGAAATGCGGCATTGAACCTGATGCGTATCTGGAAGTTTTCACCGGCACGATCTTCCCCGGCGTTGTCTATCAGACCTATGGCAAGATCATCGCCGACGAAAACTACGTTTCTCCGGGCGCCGACCTGGACCTGGGCATCAAGGATGTTGGCCAGCTTATTGAAGCCGCAACCGCCCAAACCGTTCCCATGCCAATCGCCTCCGTGCTGCATAATAATTTCGTCATGGCGAAAGCACGTGGCAATGCTGACAAGGATTGGGCTGTGGTCGCCAAGTTAATGGCGGAGAATGCCGGAATTGAGTAATGGACTTTTCGAGTCTCATTGTCCTGCCCATCGCCTTCGGGCTGTTTGGTTTTATTGAGCCCTGCTCCATCGGTGCCAGCCTGCTGTTTATCAAAGCACTTGAGGACCGCCAGGAAAGCATGGTCCGCCAAGTTCTGATCTTCGCGGTAACCCGAGCCGCCTTCATTGGCTCATTTGGACTCTTGGCCGCTTTCGCGGGTTCCTTTGCGCTTGAATTCCAGAAAGCGGGTTGGCTGGCTTTGGGACTCTTATACCTCGTCATCGGACTTTTTTATGTGACAGGAAAATCTGCTGTACTCAGCAGTATGTTCGGGAGAATTTTTAACACAATTTCGAAGGCTGGCGGGGGTGCTGGCATGGGCGTTGTCTTCGGCCTGAATATTCCCGCCTGCGCCGCCCCAATGATTCTAGCCCTTGTCAGCACGACCGTCATTAGCGCCAGGGGCCTTACCGAAGCATTCGTTTCTCTGGCGCTATTCGGCTTTGCCCTGACCCTGCCCCTTATCGTGGTTGCATTCTGGCAGCCGGGCAGAGACCTGCTGATGAAACTCTCAGGCCTTTCCACCCGCATTCCCTTCATAATTGGGTTGCTGTTCGTTGGACTCGGGGTTTGGTCGATGTACTTTGGGCTGTTCGTCGAACTTTAGGAATTTGACGATAAGGCTTCCAACTCGGCGATGCGCGCTTTTAGCGGCGCGATGATTGCGTCCATTTCGGTTTCTGTGAACCTTGGCGTGATGAACTGCGGACAGTTTCGGTCCCAGCCTGTGATGTCGAAAACAATGGCGTGTTCCGGCCTGCCGCCTGCGCCGGTTGCGAGTTTATCAAGCAGAGCCGCATCGTCTTCAACCACACGCGCCCGGCCCCAGATTTTGATCCGGTAGCGGTTAGGATAATCCATCAGAAAGATATAAGCCTTGTCATTTTCCGATAAATTTCCGGCGCTGATGTATTGACGATTGCCAGTGAAATCGGCGAACGCCAATTGCCGATCACCGACGACTTTTAGGAATCCTGCGTTGCCGCCGCGATGTTGGATGTAAGGCTGTCCGTCTGCGCTCGCGGTTGCAATATAGAGCGAATCACGGGTTGCGATAAATTCTGCAAGGTCTGGCGTAACCCGGTCTGTCCAACCGCCCTTTTCTTCCATCCGCGCATAAGCCATCCGCGATCCTTTTTTTTCCTGAATCGCTTTAACCGCAGGCGTAAACGCGATGTCGCTGATGGGCGTTTTCATCGTGCATCTCCTGTGAAATGTTAAATTATATTTGCCGATAGCCGCCTAAAACCCGAACAGCTTCTCCGCATTGTCGACCAGGATTTTTTTCCGTACGGCGGCATCAGGTGCCCAGTCGGCCAGGTGGTCCATCAGCGCGCCATCGTTCGGCATTTTGCCTTTAAAGATCGGGTGCGGCCAATCGGTGCCCCAGATGATGCGGTCTTCGTTGGCCTCGATGAGTGCCTTCGCAACCGGCGTCACGTCCACATAAGGGGTTAGCGCTGACGTGGTGATACGGTAAGACCCAGACACCTTGGTCCAGCACTTACCGTCTCGCATCAGGTCAAGGAAATCTTGAAAGCCTGGATTGTCCACGCCGTTATCGGTCTTCATATAGCCCAAGTGCCCGACTGACACATCCACCGCCATTGAATTCATCGTCTCGCGGATGTCGGGGAATTCATGCACGTGAACTAACAGTTCTAGGTGCCAGCCCAAATCCTTAAGCCGTTCGCTAAATTTTTTCACCGACGCCGTGCTATCGAAAGGATTGCCACCCTTATCCACCAAGTTCACCCGGGCGCCGCGGGCGCCGCGGGCGTGCAGGTCTTCAAGTTCCTTATCAGTCACGTCAGCATCGACAGCGACCACGGCCAGGAACTTGCCGTCCATCTTTGCAACCGCATCCAGCATGCACGAATTGTCCGTGCCATAGACGCTGGGCTGGGTGAGGACCGCACGTTTGATGTTGCCAAGAGCCTTGTGCAGTTCGAGATATTTTTCCAATGGCGCATCCGGCGGCGTATAACCACGCGCCAAAGAATACGGATACTTGGTTTCAGGACCAAAAATATGCGCATGACAATCAATCGTTCCCTCTGGCACATCGAACTTCGCAGGGGTTGGGTCCGGGTCAGGCCCCTGACACGCCGGGTATTTATCTTCGGTCATCGTCTCTCCAAATTTAAAGTGTTTTTCGTTGCCATAAGGATACGCCAGCCAGCATCACCCAACCGGTAACATTGATCGCGTATCCAGGTACTCCGGCGATTTCAATACTCAGCGGCAGGAAGCTCATCACAGCGGCAAATCCAAGCACAACCCATTCGGGTTTCGTCACAGGTCGATGCAAATATCCTATCGTCCAAGAGCCAAACGCCACCACCCCGATCGCCGCAGTCGCCATGGTCCAGACAGCTCCCGCTGGATCGCCAAAATTCAAGATCGGCGTAAATGCGAACAGCAGCGGCATGATGTAGAGCATCTTGGCAAAGCGGAAGCTCATCCACCCGGTTTGCCATGGATCCCCTTTTGAAATGGAGGCCGCAACAAACGCGCCCAGACACACAGGTGGTGTGATGTTTGAATCCTGGCTCAGCCAAAATACGATCAGATGCGCCGCCAATATTGGCACGCCCAATTGATCAAACGCCGGCCCTGCCAACACCACCAGCACCAAATAGCTCGCCGTAATCGGCAACGCCATGCCAAGCAACAACGACGTCGCAGCAACCAGTGCCACGGTGAGAAAAAGACTGCCTTGGGAAAGATCAACCAACAATAGGCTCATCTTCAGGCCCAGGCTGGTCAACGCGATCATACCGACGATGATCCCCACAGCACCCGCAGCACCGCCAACCAGTAATGAGTTACGTGTCCCGGTTACTAATGTTTTTACAATTACCGACAGATTCATCACCTGATCGGTCATCAGAACGATCCCAGCCCGCGCCAAAATTGAACGTACCCAGTTAATCACCAGCACTGACGCCATCGCCATCACGGCGCAGTAATCAGGGGAAAATCCACCGATTAGAAAACCGAGCAGAATGGCAAAAGGAACGAGGTGGAACCAGCCTTCCCTAAACACTTCCCCAGGCGTCCGCATCTCACTTTCCGGCAAACCTTGGATGCCATTCTTTTTGGCTTCAAAATGCACAATCGCACCGATGGAGAACATATAAAGCAGCGCCGGAACTGCGGCGACGGAGATGATGGTAAGGTAGGGAACGCCTGTAATCTCCGCCATGATGAAAACACCGGAGCCCATAACAGGCGGCAACAACTGCCCCCCAAGCGACGCCGTATTTTCAACCGCCCCTGCAACAACAGGGCGAAACCCAACCCGCTTCATTAAGGGGATTGTGAAGGTGCCTGTGGAGACGATATTGGCAAGACTGCTACCAGAGATCGAACCGAAAATCGATGATGCCAGCACGGCGACCTTGGCCGGTCCACCAGCAGAGCGCCCGGCAATGCTTAGGGGAAACTCAATGAAAAAGCGCCCCATGCCGGAACTCTGCATGAATGCGCCCAAATAAATGAAGATCAGCACGAACTGGGCCATGACATTGGTCATCACACCAAAGATGCCGTCCTGGGAATAAAATGTGTAATTTATAATGCCTTCGACGGTTTCGCCGCCATGGGCGAGAGAGGGTGGAAATTCACGGCCAAAATAGGCGTAGGCCATAGCGAAAAGGCCGATCCCTGGAATCCACGGCCCGAGTGCCCGTCGGGCGACTTCTATCGCCAAAATCGTCGCAACCCAGCCAACGCCCAAATCGGTCAACGTCCACGCACCGGAACGGTCCGCAAGGTCGCGATATTCCCAGATGTAATAGCTTACAGATAGGACCGCCAAAACCATCATCGCCAAGTCCAAGGCTTTTTCATACCGGAGTGTAAATAGGATTGTGACAGGAATTGCTGCCCAAGCGACCCAATCGATGATATTAGCACCGGACTCATCGACGCCGTTCAAGCGCACCACGGTCAAGGTGACAGCCCCCGCCATCAATGCAGCAGAGACGAATGACATCCCTGTTGGCACAATCCAAGGCATCCCCTTCCGCCACGGCAAAATCATCAACGCCAGGAACCAGGTCACAATGGTATAGATCCCCATATGATACTGATCTTCGGCAATGCCGGGCCCGGCTGACCAAATGGCAAATACGCCCAGGCAAACTGAGGGGATTTCGAATGCTTTCTTCCAACCACCCTCAAGCTGAGAGCCGACACCAACAAATGAGTCGTCCTGTTCGAAGTCAGATTTAATGACTGTTTGCTCAGACATTATTTTTAACTAGGCCACTGAAATAAAATAAATTCAAAATGTGCCCCCCCCTGATAACCTCATTGCGCGCCCCCATTAATTAGGGATCTCTGCGCCTTTGTATAGCAACCTCACGGAAAAGGATCAAACGTCACCTCTCCAGGATACTACCATCTCGACGTCACTACCTGCAGTTCTTAAATATCTCCCCACGGCTAGATGTGGACGGCAAACCTTTGTTCGAATCTAAGTTGATTGCCAAATATTTAGATGAACACATCGAACCGTGACGGGCATAATTTAATGAGATTTATGAGGCGGCTGTCGGGGCGGGGCAAGAGGAAGCTAGGTCTCTAAACCCGAATATCAATGGAGAGTTTGATCTAAGGTCTCTTTCAAAATTGCTGCCAGACTGTCAGCTTTGATTGGCTTGTGTAAGACAGATAGACCCGCTTGTTCGATATACTTGAGGCGATCAGGGGATGTATCTCCTGTTAGGATAATTCCTGGAATACGAATCTTTTGGGCGGTCCGCAGTTTTTCAATCACCTGCACACCGTCCATCTCCTCGCTTAATCGCAAATCGGAAATAATGACATCGGGACAGGTCTTATTTTTATCGATTAAGTCCTGTGCGTGATCCAACGAATTCGCCGCAATTGTTTTATGATTCCAAGCCTCAAGGCGAAGCTGCAAACTCTCCAGTACGGTCGGATCATCATCTATCACTAAAATCGTCTTTGAGCTCTCTTCAAAGGGCACTTTTAAAGTCGTTTCTGACGCCTGTTCACGCGAGGTGCTCCGCCGCTCCAAAGGCAACCTGATTCCAAAGGTGGAGCCCTGACCTTCTTCGGACGTTACCGTTAGCGGCAGATCAAGCAAATCGGCTGTCCTTTTGGCAATGGCCAGGCCAAGCCCGAGACCTTGAGTCCTGTCGCGTTGTTGGTTCCCAACTTGGTAAAAGTCATTGAAAATGTGATCGACCTTATCTTTCGGAATGCCAATGCCGGTATCCTTGATTTCAATATTTACATCGTTTCCTTCTCGACAGGCTCCGAAAAATATCTCGCCGGCATTTGTATAACGGAGGGCATTGCCTAAAAAATTACTCAAAATTTGGCTTAAGAGCGCCTCATCAGACCGTACCTTTACTTCGAGAATTTCGGATTTGAAATGAAGCCCCTTGGCCTGGACCTGTGGATCAAATTGGCCGGCCAAACGTGACATCAAGTCGCCAATATCGAATTCCGATATTTCCGGCTGCAGGGTCTGCGCTTCCAACTTTGAAATATCCAACAATGAATCAAACAATCCATTCAGCACCGAGACCGAACCATCCATACGTTCCATAAGCGTTTGAATGGATTCATCTTTGCCCGTTCGGGTTGACGAAATTTTATC
The DNA here is from genome assembly GCA_018660465.1 of Rhodospirillaceae bacterium. Taxonomy (NCBI): domain Bacteria; kingdom Pseudomonadati; phylum Pseudomonadota; class Alphaproteobacteria; order Rhodospirillales; family Rhodospirillaceae; species Rhodospirillaceae bacterium. Next base: position 16,368 of record JABJKH010000033.1, on the reverse strand, counting down.
ACTAAGCACTGATAGGAACATTCCCATCGCCTGAAGCGGTTGGCGGACATCGTGACTGGCGGCGGCAAGGAAGGTAGATTTCGCAAGGTTGGCGGCTTCGGCTTCTTGCTTAGCAGACACAAGTTGCTGCTCTGTTTCTTTCTGGGTCGTCAAATCGTGCAATGTGCCGATGAATTTAGTTTCGCTTGCACTCTTGAATTCACTCACCGTTAAATTAATTGGAAAGATCGAACCATCCTTACGTTCCCCCGTAACTTCACGACCAATACCAATAATCTTTGCGACGCCAGTTTTCTGATAGGTTTTTAGGTACTTGTCGTGCTCCTTTTGGTAGTTATCGGACATTAGAATTTTTACATTCTGTCCGACTAATTCTTGCCGCGTGTATCCAAACATTTCCTCAATGACCGGATTTACGATCTCGATTTTGCCGGCAGACGAGATCGTGACAATTCCCTCCGCCATGGTTCCAAACATGGTTTCAAGTTGTTTTGCATTTTCACGAAAGGTTTGTTCAGATTTCCTGCGCTCGGTGATATCAAGAGTCACACCTGACATACTTTCGGGCTCGCCCTTTTCATCGCGATATAGAACCCCTTGGGAATGGATAAAGCGGACATCACCATTAGGCCGAACAATCCGATATTCGGTATCATATTTGTCGTCCTTTTCTAGAACCTTATCGACGTAAGTGAATACGGACTGTTGATCGTCTGGATGTATCAGGCCTCGGAAATCATCACGGATTATCCTTGGGCCATCGGGGGCAAGACCAAAAATTCTGTATAGTTCATCGCTCCAGACTATTTCTCCGGTTTTAATTTGCCACGACCAACTGCCAAGGCTGGCGATCGATTGCGCTTCTTTTAAATTTGCCTCACTGGTGGTTAATTCTTGGGTACGTGCAGCGACCTGCTTTTCCAGTCCGTCGTAGGCCTCACGAAGAGCCATCTGCGCGTGTTCATGTTCTTCCGCGTATTTGAGGCGGCGCCGGGCCATGAACCCAATGACAAGCAAGCCGCCAAACCAAACACTCCCATGGGAAATTATCACGCCGCGTTTGCTATCCTCTGCTCCGGCGAAATAGGGTGCTAGGGGGATAGAGACACTAACACCTCCCCGAATGTCACCAACCTTGAACCCAAGATGGCCATGGCACTGGACGCAGCCTTTTTTCATGACCATCGGGCGCATTAGGCGAAGGTAAGGTGCGCCATCAATTTCGGCTTTTTTAACAACCTTTTTAATGCCACGATCGAATGCCTTTAGCGACTCCATCTCCCAAGGATCCGCTTTATTAATCGGGTTGAGCAGAATCTGTCCGGTGATCTTGCCTTTGACCCCATACATCTCCTCAAACTCTCCGGTCATTTGCCGCATCATGTAGGCCGGGTTCATCAACGTAAGATCAGACCCATCAGCAGCTTTCAGGTCGCGGTTGGGCAGGTGCGCTAAATAGGGATTGGGTGGTGTTCTTTTATTCGGCCTGACATAGAGACCACCATGTCGTGTCGCCCACTGACGAAAGGATTGATCTTTTTTCCAGTTGGACTCGGCTTCCATCGTAGAGAGACGAATAACCTCGTCATTTAGATTGTCGATATTCCACATGAGTGAAACACCAACCAAAGCGCTCATGACGAGAGCACTAAAAATCGCGTATCGGACAACCAAAGACGTTTGGGTTTGGTTTGTAACCAATTAGAGATTCCTATCGAGGTCTAATAGGATTGAAATAAATTACCATTGGCTAAAATAGAGCCCGACAATACACAAAAAATATAAGTTACGATAGTACTTCAGTTTGGAATTAATCAAAACTAATTACTATAGATACTATCCAATTGGCGCTTTAGATCGTCGGGCGACATAACGGGCAACTTACATAATCTTTTTTGGCAAACATAGGCTGTCGCTTTATTATCATTCATCGGGCGGGCAGAAAGTAACGGCCATTTGATGTTATCTTTTTTGGCGTTCGGAGGGATGACCGCAACGACCGTTCCTGGGAGGAAAGTTCTATTCACAACCCGCTGCAAGGTACGAGTGTCCCTATAATTACGGTTGCCCACGATAATAATTTCATGGGCCTCATTTGGTTGGAAATTCAGCGCCCCTATTAGGCCCGTTGCAAGCGGGGCCGAATCCTTTAGATAGCGACCGAGGGACTCTATGATAGCCCGAGTTGGAGCTTCAAAATCGCGCTCTGCACCGAACAGCACCAAGCGATGAAGCGCCGTCAATGCTGCGGCATTTCCTGACGGCAAGCCGTCCTCCTCCCATATGATTTGGCTGGGGATTCGTGACGTCCTATCCAGAGGTGTCAATTGGAATAGGTTTCCCGGTGCGGCCTGAAATTTTTCAATCAGCACTGTCATAAGCTGTCGCGCTTGGTCGAGATGGTCGATATGAAAATCCGCTTCGTAAAGATCTAGCAGCGCCTGGATCAAAAAGCTGTAATCATCAAGAAACACACGCCCCGACCCGGCCCCCTTCCATTGATGGTGCGAAAGGCCAAAGCGACTTGAAAGAGGCAAAAGAAGATACCTCATTTCGTCCTGGGCAATCGCTAGATATCGCTGCTCGTCAAGAATTCGCGCGGCTTTTGCCAAGGCACTGACGACAAGCGCATTCCATGAGATCAGCACTTTATCGTCGCGACTTGGCGGCACGCGTTTCTGACGCGCCTTAAGAAGTCGGGTTCGGCTGGCGGATAATCGTTGCGCAGATTTTAGCTGGGTATCCGTAGCGCCAAGGTGGCGAAGGACGCTTCGTCCGCGGATCAATCCATGTACTGTATCGACATAGGAATTTATAAAAAGTGCGCTCTCTCGAACCCCCAAAACAGCCCGCACTTCGTCTCGGGTCCAGGTATAATATTGACCATCTCCCCCTTCAGATTCGGCATCAAGGGATGCGGCAAATCCACCCCTTGAGAGACGAAATCGAAGGATCAGGTCATCTAAGATGCCGCGCGCGATGGCGGCGTAGAGTGGTTTTCCAGAAAGCTGAAAGGCCGCCAAGTAGACCTGCGCCAACAGCGCATTTTGGTTCAGCATAATTTCGAAATGGGGGACTTGCCAAAAGCGATCAACAGCGTAGCGGTGAAATGCGCCGCCCAATTGATCGCGAATTCCACCGGCTGCCATGTGATCCAAGGTACGGTAAATATTATCTAGAAGATTAGGGGCTCCCCCCTTCGCCGCTTGAGCCAGCAGGAACAACAAAACATTAGGCTGAGGGAATTTTGGTTGGTTTCCAAAGCCGCCGTATTTGCGATCAAACCGTTGCGACCAATGACGTTGCGCACGTTTACGAAAGTCTCCGCCCTTCTCTGGCCCTCGACCGGATGGTGGCTGCCACATTGCCTTCGACTGGGCGCGGGTGATGTCTACATCTTTCGCAAAATTTTGCCGGTTGTTACTCCACTCCCTGGCAATGGACATCGAGACTTTTAAGAACCCGGGGTCGCCATACTTTGATTTTGGTGCAAGATAGCCGCCCGCAAAAACGGGAACCAAGTCTGGCGTCAAAAAGAAATTTGCCGGCAAGCCGCTCGTTCCGATCATTGCCGACATAATCTTCATGAAGTAGCTGTCCAGATCAGGGCGCTCTTCGCGATCAACGAGAATATTGATATAATTTTCGTTCAGCACTTTAATCACTGACGGGTCAGAAAATGTCGTCCGCGACATCACATGACACCAGTGGCAAGAGGCATAACCGATGGAAAGAAATATGAGTTTGTTTTCTCGTCGTGCCAAATCGAGCGTTTCTATACGCCACGCATGCCAATCAATTGCGTCTTCTGCATGAGATAAAAGATAAGGGCTTTTGGCGTCGGACAATCGCCCTGCCTGGGCCGGGGCACATATCAATAGGCTCAGCGTAAGTGCCACCCATACATATGCGAGTTTCTGGTTCATGAAACTTTTGCCGCGGACTCCTCCAAAACAGCAGGCGCGACCTTAACCGCTTTGGGCTCAACGATGCAGGCTTCACGGCAAAGTGCACATCCGCTGCAGAGACTTTGATTAATGACAGGTTTAATTCGATCCTGCCATTCCAATGCTCCAGGAACAGGGCAGGAATGCGCACAGGCGCCGCATTCAGGACCCGCGTACGGCAGGCAAATATTCGGATCGATCTCAACCTGAGCGATTCTCAGGCGTTCTTCACCTTTCCCCGGCATCACCAAGGCTTGCGCCTCACACGCCGCAACACAGGGCCAATTCTCACACATGTGACAGCCTTTATTGACCAAGTCCATTGCCGGCGTGTCCGCGACCTGCGGACCGTGGTTATTGGTCAGCTTAAACAAGACATCATAGGTGCAGGCTTCAATACATGCATCACATCGGGTGCAGGCCTGCTGAAACGAAACTTCGCTCAAGGAATACGGCGGGCGGATCCAAGTGCCGACAGGTCCGACAATTTTATCAAGGGCGGCACGGGAAACGACCTTCGCTGCCTTTTGTGCGCCAAGCCTGAAAAAGTCGCGGCGTTTCATGTTGAACTTTCTTCTCGCCCATCACTTTCATGGGCGCTTTTAATTTTGCCGGTCATGGTGCGTCTGCGCTGCACCAGGCTAATGCCAACGATCAGGAGGAACATCAGGCCGAAGATAATCTCCCAGGTGCCGAGCAGCGGCGGTGCGCCGACGCGCACTGAAAATTCAATATGGTAGGGTTTGTTATCAGCTTCGAATTCGGCGGTGATGAGGTAGTCACCGGCTTCGTGAAATTGAAAGCTCTGCCGGAAAACGCTGTCATCAGGCGGCTGAACACCCAGCTTCTGGCCATGGTCGGAATGTCCCGGCAAAAAAGATTCTTTTTGGACAGAGAACGTCACCTTGCCCTTAAATGGTGTTCCGTCATCAATGCGTTTGACATAGAGGTGAACGCGCCCGGGTTCTTCGGGCTTGGGAAATGCTGGGAAAACCATGAACGTGATCATGTAGTCTTTGACTTGTGCTTCGCCCTGAATGCTTGACGGGGTGTTTGAGTCTTCATTCAAGCCATAAGCAGGTCGTCCTAAAATATGGTGGGCAACTGCCGGTCCCGCGACTAATACCCAGAATATCGATCCAAGGACCAATGCAGCAACAGGGACCGTAATGGCTTTAGACATACCGAAACTCTTTCATGTTGATCGTGACTGTGTTGGTCGCTCTACAATCCAAATTGGCGTGCTTGGATGCGGGCAAACCTCAACACAAAGCCCACAGCCGACGCAGCCATTCTTAATGACCGGGCGGTATATATTGGCGAAATCGAACGTGATGCCTTGCTTGCCTAACGGACACACAGTAACGCAGGCACCGCAGACACCTCGGTCAACCCAGGGAAAACATGCAGTGCGGTCAATCCTGGCGATGCCCATATCGATCTTGGTTCGCGCCACCTTCGTCAGTGCATTAGTCGGGCACACGTCCATGCATTTATCACACAGGATGCAGGCCTTTTCGGTTGGGTCTATATAGGGCGTGTTGACTTGTGTGCCGCCGTCTCGCGTGTGGAATTTGATGCACCGCGGCGGACAGACCTCGCCACAAAGCCCACAGCCAATACAAGCCGTGATAAAATTTGCGTCGTCTTTCAATGCACCTGGTGGACGCAAATAATTTCGTTCTGCGCGGGCACGTTCGGGAGTTAAAAAGGACGCTAATCCAAACGGCAACGCACTTACACCCAGCAGGGCCAACCCGGCAGCAGATTTCTGCAAGATGCTGCGGCGTTCCATCAAGCTGCTTCCTTCTGCTCAGAATCTTGGTCGCGTTGGAACTGCCGCCCTTGGTGGCCCGGACCTTGAGCCGAGATATCGGTAAATCGAAGGGTGAATGTCATGGCATCAACAGGGCAGACCGCCATGCAGGCCGTGCAGTTGTTGCATTCCTGACCGAAGCCATCGCGCAACGGATCAAGGCCGAATTTGCACACCACATTGCATTTCGCACAGTCGTTACAGGTTTCGACAATCCGACGGATACGCAGCAACCGATAGCGCCCCAGCAGAGAATACAGCGCACCGCCGGGGCAGAGATAGCGACAGAACCCGCGTCGTGCGACCAACAGATCAAACAGCATGGTGCCGAGAAAAAACACGGCTCCCGCGCCGAACCCACTCAACGCCAAAACATAATATATCTCACGGCCAACGATGGCAGGCGGATAGACGGCAGCGACCAGCACAGACCCCGTTAACGCTGAGCCCACCAATCCAAGTCCCAGCACACCATATTTAATGCGCTTATCGAAGATATGATTGCCGGTCTTCAATCCGGCCCACCGCAACCACGCGGCAAAATTCGAATTCAATTCATAAAGCAACGTCGCCGGGCAAATCCAACCGCAAAAGAAACGCCCCAGCACAACAGTGAAGAGAACCGGAATTAAAGCGGTTAGAATAAATGGCCAATAAACGGACAGGCTCGCTGCCATCTGACCCAGCGGTGCCAGGGGATCGGACACCTTCAATCCCCAAAATGTTCCAGACCATGTGGTGCCTTTGATTGCGTCCAGGTCTCGCGCGGGATCGCCGACAAAGGGGGCACTGATGGCTTCCATCACATCGTAAAGCTGCTTTTCAGACGGCGCTAAAAGATCATAAGCGTGCGCTGCCACAAAAGTCTGATAGACATGCAGAAGCGGCAGCAACACCAGCATCGCAAAGACGGCGCTTAAGACGATCCACCTGAGCTTATTCAAATGCCGCCAGAGGAAGAAGGGGTTTGAACTCTGCATGCTTACCCCCTTTCATAATTCGGCATGATCCGAATGGCTTGCGGCATCTGAATGCAGGATCGTTCGCACAAGCCGCAACCGACGCACTTTTCCGACACGTGAGGTTGTTCCAGCATGCCGACAGAAATAGCCACGTCCGGCAGGGGGCAGGCGCGGTAACACACGCCGCAGGTCTTGCCCTGAAACGACAGACACAGGCTCTCATCAACAACAGCGTGGCCCATTTGAACGTTTTCGAGGATCGGTTTCATCGCGCGTTTAACGGGTTGGATGGCACCGGTCGGGCAAACATCTCCGCACTTCATACACAGAATACAGGCTTTTTCGCGGGGGATTATGTACGGTGTATCAACCGAGCTCAGGCCGTTTTCTAGGCCGAAGTATTTGATGCATCGGTTCGGACAAATCTCTCCGCATTGCCCGCAATTAATGCACCGCGACAGAAATTCATTTTCCTCCAAAGCTCCGGGTGGACGCAAATACCGCATCGAAGGTCGATTGACCGCAGATCGCACGGGGCCAGAGGCCAAGGTCGCCACGGCCCCTGCTCCCATAGTGCGAATAAAGGTTCTGCGTTTCACCGGACGCGCCTTTTCTAAATTTTTTCGATCCGAGCAGCACTCTTCTTAAAGTCAACTTGCCCCGACACAGGATCCCAGACCCGGCTGGTCACACCGTTGGCCAGCCACTTGTTTTTCTTGGGATCCGCACTGTCCGCCACCGAAAGGTTCCAAGGTCCGAACATGTAGCCTCTCGGCACGTTGTTCCGGGCCGGTTTGACCAGAGAGTTCGTGCCGACCTGGGCACGGGCCTCTAGTGATCCTCGCCGGGTGACGACGCGAACTTTGTCGCCATCCTTGATGCCCAAATCCTTAGCATCGTCTTCGTGCATTTCGACATACATTTCAGGCACCAGGCGACGGGTCGTTGGGCTGCGGTTGGACTTCGCCGTATGGAAGTGCTCATAAACAACACCAAGACCAAACCAATATGGGAATTTGTCCTTCGGTACATCCTTCCACTTTTTGCCGCGATGTTCCTCGTCGGGCATGTCAGGGGTTAACGCCTGATCGCGGGCCTGCTTAATCAGGTCAATATGGTCGATGCTGTACACCCCCTCCTTGGTGCCGAATTCCATGAGCTTTTTGGTTATTTTTTCTCGGTTTGTATAGTCTTGCTTCACGAACTTCATATGCACCTTGCCGTCATTGGTGCGGAAGTAGCCGTAGGGTTTGCTCTCCCAAGCCCCTTCTTGCAGCATGAAGCGTCGCTTGGTGCCGCCTTTCTTAGCAGTCTCATAGGTCGGCGCCGGCCATTGAATGCCACGCAGTTCTTCCAACTGCTCATAAGGGGTTTCCTTATCCAGCTTCTCGACCTCCAGAATTCCAGTCAGGTCGGTATCCGTGCCTTCGGAGGCTTTGATAACATCGCGGAAAACTTCCTGGGCATCATAAAATCCATCCTTCTTTTTCTCATAAGGAAGAATTTTCTTCATATCGAGACCAAGCAAATGACCAATTTCCTTGGCCTTATCGATGACCATGTCCATGTCAGGACGGCAACCCTTGGGCGGTTCTGCCGCTTTCTGGCAGAGGTTGATGCGGCGTTCAGACGAGATATAAACGCCTTCGACCTCGCCCCACGTTGCCGCCGGAAAAATAACATCCGCATAAAGATTATTCGGCGCGTGACGATAAATTTCCTGCACCACGTTGAACGTCTTATTGAGTGCCGGGCGGACAAGATTGTATTGATCCGGCAGATCAATATGGGTGGCGTAAACCAAGAACATGGCTTTAACCTCGCCCTTCAACGCGCGCTCCATCATACCGACGGCATAGCCTGGGTTCTTTGAGTTCATGGCGGTGACCAAATTTTTCTCCGGCACCCCCCAATGTTTGGCCATGTGAAGACGATGCTTTTTGTTTTTCAGTGGCTGGTTAAACGGAAGCCGTCCCGTCAACCCACCAGTGAACCGTTCGCCCATCGCGTTGGGCTGGCCGGTCATGGAGAACGGACCGCAGCCGGGTTTGGCCAAGTTGCCGGTCATCGTCAGCAGGTTGATGATAGAGATCACATTGTGCTGGCCGTGGATGTGCTGGTTGTAACCAATGCCCCACATGATGATGCCCCCGCCGTAACCCTTGCCGCTTTGCTTGCCTTTGGAACGGGCCAAGCGTTTGCGGGTGGCGTCGGCGAACATACTGGCGACCTTGCGGATGAGTGCCGGCGACACGTCGTGGTTCTTCCCACCCATGCGATCTTGCACTTGTTCGGGACTGTAGTCCTTGAGCACACCCTGGGTATATTCTTCCCAGCCCGATGTGTGTTTTTTCATGAACTCCCAGTCGACGACATCTTTGTGGTCTTTCAGCAAAACATGGGCGATGGCATTCAAGAAACTAATGTCACCATTCAGGATCGGCACATGAACGTTGTTCTTTGGATTGATGTCCTCATAACCCATGACGGTTCCGGTACGCCGAGGATCAACCACGACGGTCGGGATGTCTTTCTTCCTTTTATGATCGGCTGCGCGCCAGAAAATAATCGGATGCGATTCCCGAGCGTTATGGCCGAAGTGCATGATCATATCCGCAAGCTCAATATCATCGTAAGCCAACGGTGGCGTATCTGAACCCAGGGTCGCAAAGTACCCGGTCACAGCGGAGGTCATGCACATCCGCGCATTTGCTTCGATGGTGTTGGACCCGAGGATGCCTTTCAAAAACAGGTTCTCAAGATACTGCCCCTCCATCGTCAACTGTCCGGAGCCATAAAGTGCGATGGAATTGCCGCTATATTTCTTGGCGAAATGGGCGACCTTATGCGCCACCATGTCGGATGCTTTTTCGTAGGGCACCCGGTCAAAATGTTCTTCGTCGAACGAGCCCTTGGTCTTGGAAATAAAATCCATGTCGCCGTGGCCCGGCTTATTCCATTCCGCCCAGACATCTTTGCGGACGTAGGAATCGCCTTCCATCCGATCCACATACATCGGCTCCGCCGCGGTCAAGCCCTTGATGCATTGCAGACCGTAATTGGTCGGGTGATCCTTATCAGGCCGCATGGAGACGATCTTGCCTTTCTCCACCTGAATGATGGTGCCGCAGCCCACACCACAGTACGGGCATTGGGCAATGGCGGTGGAGCGTTCATCCTCGTTTGGTGCGTCAGCCGCATGAGCAGAAGCGATTTCCAGTTCAGGATTTGCGCCGACCATTAAGCTGGCACCTGCTGCAGAGGATACAAAAGCGCCGGTCTTCAGCATATCCCGGCGGGACAATTGGTTTTTGATACGTTTCATGATTCAGAACTCCAGCTATTTTTTTGCAAGACTGCGCAAATAAACAATGATGTCGTCAATTTCCTGGTTGGAAAGATTGGCCAGACCTTCGGGCCCTTGGAACGGCAACATGCGGGTATTGGACCGGCCCTTCTTGATGGTTTCACGAAGGAAACCGTCGGACACTTTGTTCAGGGTTCCAGGCAAGCCAATCGCCGTACCCGTACCACCGGCTTCATAACCCGTGCCGCCAACGCCATGGCAGGTCGAACAGATATAGTTATACCACTGCTCGCCCAAACGCGGATCACCGCGGGCATCAGGTTGGGAGTTCACTTCTTTGGATCGGTCCTTCACCTTAACGGTCGATCTGAGATAAGAGACGATTGCCGTTACTTTCTTCCGACCCAAATGGGCAAAGGGTCCCATGCCGGTATCTTCACGCCCGTCGCGGATCGTTCCCATCAGGAATTTGTTGGACGAGATGCTCATCAATTCTGGGTTCGACAACGACGGCGCAAACCCAGGCTTGCCGATGGCGTCTGCCTGATGACAAGTCGCGCAGTTGGCATTGAAAAGTTTTTTACCAAGCTTCAGGGTCTGGGATGAAGTTTGAGCGAAAGCCGTAGAAATCGGTGCTAATCCAAATAGGAACATCGCCGCCAATATAAATGATTTTCGTAATTTCATGTGGTCCTCCACGATTTCATCTATTGGGTTGTTTTGAATTTCGTTTACCAGCCCTCACCCTTGGGTGGTTTAGTCATATCTTTGTGGCACAGTGTGCACGGTAATTTTTCCTTCTCCATTCGGTCATGGAGCGCATCCATTTCAGCTTCTTTGTTGAAGTTTCTGGGCAGGGAATGTGAAATTCCCTTGTGGCAATCAATACACGTCATGTCCCAGGAAATGCCCAATTCGTGCATTGCTTTTGCTTGTGGTTGTTGAGTCTCGGTCAGCATAAAATCGGCACCATGACAGTTACGGCATTCCCGAGAATCTGTTTCTTTCATGACCTGCCAAACATGACTCGCCATTTGCGGCCGTTTGGCTTCAAACTCTTCTCGCTCGTCAATGGAACCCAGCAGCCAATGAAATAATTCGTTGGTGGCTTGAATTTTTCGCACGACCTTATGAATCCATTCGCGCGGAACATGACAGTCCGGGCACGAGGCGCGCACGCCTGTGCGGTTGGAGTAATGAACGGACTTTTTGTATTCTTGGTAGACGTACGATCTCATCGCATGACAGGAGATACAGAACTGTTCCGTATTGGTCAGCTCCAAACTCCAGTTGAAGCCGCCCCAGAAAACCATACCGACGACAAACGCGACGGACAGTCCGGTTACGGGTCGGCGGGCTATGTTTTTTGATATCCACCTGAGCGACATCCGCTACTGTTCCATAATTAAGTGCGCCATCTTGCAGACGCTATGGACGGGTCACATTGATCAGGATCAAGAACGGTAATTTATCTCAGAAGGCTCAAATTTCAATGATGTAGACGGCAGTGGGTCAGAAATCCTGAAACATCATGAAAATCCAAAAAGATTTACTGGGTTATCGACGAGTATTTTCCGCCGTGTTTCGTCGTCTTCAATCCAGCGACAGAACAGATTGTAGAGTTCGATGGTGTCGACGTCATCGGCGAACGACAAATGCGGATAATCAGACCCCCAGATCAGCCGTTCTGGAGCGGCAGCAGCGCAGGCACGGAACATGGGTTCGACATCGGCAAAACCTTGTTCAGTCGAGAAGCGATAAAGCCCCGTCAGCTTGAGCCAACATTTCCCGCCCTCAACAAGGCGGAGAATATCCTTAAAGCCCTGTTGCTCAATCCCGTCGGCGGCCTTGAGCATGCCGATGTGACACAGAATGAAATTAACCGGCAAGGTGCTCATCCACGGCATTAGTTCTTCGGTTAGCCAGCCCGGGTTCAGAAATTCGATGCACCAGCCCGTCCCTTTCAAGCGCTCTGCCAAGCGGTCGACTTCGGGGATCAGCGCGTCTGCATAGCCTGCTTCCGGCGGCTTCACAGGGGACGCATTGATGCGCACGCCGCGCACACCCAAATCGTGCATGGCTTGGAATTCCTCATCGGAGGTATCTTCACGAAGATGGACAATGCCACGGCCTGACTCACCTAACGTTTTGAGCGAATCAAGCGCACAAGAATTATCAAATCCATAGGCACTCGGCTGAACCACGACGACCCTCTCGAAGCCAATCGGCGAAACCTCATCCTGATATTCATCCAGCGGCGCAAAGGGGGCATCGTAACGTTCGCGCGTCGCCGGTGGGTATTTATCGGCGGGGCCAAAAACATGCATGTGGGTGTCGCATGCGCCAGCTGGCGCACGAACGATTGGGGCGATGTGATTGGTCATTGCAATTCCAGTCTTTTCAGCTGTTTTACAGAATTTATTCTTAATATTATTTTGACAGTACCAGTACCAGCATTATCCTTAAACTTCATAGAAGGAAGAACCGCCGTGACGAACACCGAAAACCCGATCAAAAACCAGCTTAAGTTACGCTTGGCTGCAGGCGATGTTTCCCTCGTCATGCGGATAAAAATGTCGCGAACCGTCGAAATCGTCGGCATCGCGCAAGCCGCCGGATATCACGGTATTTACATAGACATGCAGCACAACACCATGTCGTTGGATACCGCATCGCAAATTTGTTCCGCCGCTGTGTTCGCGGGAATCACGCCGTTGGTTCGTGTGCCTGAGATCGCCCCAACGATGATTGGCAGGCTGCTGGATGGCGGTGCTTTGGGCATCATCGTTCCCGATGTGATCAGCGCCGACATGGCCCGTGAAGCGGTCAATTTATGCCGCATGCCGCCATTTGGTGACAGGTCCATCGGCGGCCCGATCCCGCTGACCGGGTATCAACCCTTGCCGGGTGCTCAAATTTCGCAAATTGTGAATGACGAAACCATGGTCCTCGCCCAGCTGGAAAGCGGTGACGCCATCGATCAAGCAGAGGCCATTGCAGCCGTGGACGGCATCGATGCCTTGTTTATCGGCTCCAGCGACCTGACCCTGTCGCTCGGCATTCCCGGTCAGTTCACCCATGAGAAAACCCAAGACTGCTTTAAGCGCGCTATCGACGCCGCACACAAAAACGGCAAGCACATGTTCATTGGTGGGATCGCTGATCCGGAGATCGCCAGAATCTATGTCGAAATGGGTGCTGCGCCGTGCTTCTTCCCAGGGGCAGACTCACAGCTCCTCCTCAAGGCCGCGAAGGAAGCTGGGGCCGCATTCAATGCGCTGGCGAAAAAGTAATTTTCCGAGGGCGTATCACGTTGTTATGTAATCGTCTTTTTCAAAAAAATCCCCGCGCCAAGCAATCAGCCCGGCGCGGGGAAATTTTTATTACCTTCTAAAACAGTCAGAAAGCTACATTACTTTCTTACCCATTTCTTTCCAGAACTTAGCAGCACCCGGATGCAGCGGTGCAACCAGATTTCTGTTGCCGTTGGCGATGGTCATCTGCTTAACCCGACCACCGATGGCAGACGTCAGGAATTTCCGACCTTCCGCCGAATAGGCCTGCTTGAGGATTTTATAAACCGTCGCAGCTGGAACGCTTTTATGGGCAACCAACAACGCACCAGTCCCGAACGTTTTGACAGGCGCATCAACACCAGGATAGACCCCGGCAGGAATTGTTACAGGCTCAAAATAAGGGAACTTCTTATAGAACCCGCTGGCCTTTGCTTCGACATCCATGTCGATCAGCCTGATCTTGGTGGCGTTCGCCGTGCCGCGGATCATGCCACTGCCGACACCGGGGTGCCAGTTGTAGGCAGCAACCTTGCCGTTGACCAACTGATCAGAGCTTTTCTTGCCAGCATAGACGTCCTTGAAGGTGCCCCAAATGCCCAAATGCTTAAACATCTTAGTGATGTTCTTGGCTGAGCCCGAACCCGGACCACCCAAAGAAATGGTTTTTCCTTTGATGTCTTTCAACCGTTTGATGGGGCTGTCGACCTTAACCACAAAGTGGCCGACCGACGCGAAAACAAATGACACGTACCGAACGTCAGCGGTTTTCTTTTTGTAGACGCCGATCCCCTTGGCACCGTCGTGAAGGTCACTGGCAAAAGCCAACGCCATTTCGGACTTGCCCGCCTGAACCGCGCGAATATTTGCGTTTGAGCCTGCACTGCCTTTGGCTGAAGCGTTAACACCTGGAATCTGCTTGGTGATCATTGCCGCCCAACCACTGACGACGCGGTTAAAGGAACCCTTCGTTTGACCACCCATAAGGGTGATGTGGGGATCAGCCGCATTTGCCTGACCCGGCATCGCAACCAAAGCGCCCGCAGAGAGGACTGTTGCTGCAACTGAGGCCAACAACATGGATTTAATATCTATTTTATAGAGATTTTTCATCGTTACATTTCCCTGTTATGTATCCTGTTATGTATTTTTCACTGACAAACATACCTAGTTTGAACCATTGGATCAAATCCTGCATTCAATCGTGTGTAAATTAAAGCCCGAATTTGGATGTTTAAGGAGTCGCCCGACGGTGCCCGCCATCCATGTAGATTGAACTTCCAAAGACGTAAGAGCACGCATCCGACGAAAAGAAACAGGCGACCCGCGCGATCTCCTCAGGCTCAGCAATGCGACCTGCAGGAAGCTTCGAACCCAGTTCCTTCAGCAATTCTTCGACATCTTTGCCTTCCTTATCGGCGCGGCCTTGGTTGATCGTGCGCACCCGACTTGTATTGGTCATACCGGGATGAACAATGTTAACCAAAATGCCATCGCCAGACACCGCATCCGATAGCGCTCGCGTCGCATTCATGATCGCCGCATTGGTGATCGCGGTTGGAATGTTGCCGCGTTCGGGGCTGGCACCGGCACGCCCGCCGATATTAACAATCCGGCCCCACTGATTTTTTTGCATGTGAGGAATAACAAGCTGCGACAAGCGCAAATAACCATGAGACTTCCCGGCCATCGCCTCATCAATGATTTCAAGCGGCAGATCAAGAATATCCCCGCCCCGCGCAGCCCCGGCAACGTTGACCAAGATATCAACGCCACCCCATTTATCGACACAGGCATCAACGATCTTCTTGCAGCCATCATCGGATGTCAGTTCCGCTGAAACGAACATGCCTTCGCCACCAGCGGCATCAATGTCTTTAACCGTTTGCGCCAGCAAGACTTCATCCCGTGCGGTGGCGCAGACCTTGGCGCCCTCCCCTGCCAATGCCAAAGCGCACGCATTGCCGATGCCTTTGCTGGCACCCGTGACAATTGCGCGTTTACCTTTAAGTCCTAAATCCATAACGCCTTCTCCTGTTTGAATAGATTAATGTGAAAATTATGGTGTCGCTCTGCGCTGCCCACCATCCATGTAGACGGAACTGCCAAAGACATAGGAACAAGCTTCGGATGCAAAGAAACAAGCAACCCGGGCGACCTCTTCCGGTTCGGCGATGCGGCCCGCTGGGAGCTTTGAGCCAACTTCTTTTATGAGATCCTCAACACTCATACCCGCCTTATCTGCCCGCGCTTGATGGATATCGCGCGCCCGTTCCGTGTTGGTCACGCCAGGATTGATGACGTTCACCATTATGCCATCGCCGGAGACCGCATCCGATAAAGCACGAGTGGTATTGAGAACCGTTGCGTTGGCAATTGAGGTTGGCATATTGCCACGCCCCGGACTGGCCCCGGCACCGCCACCGATGTTAACGATGCGCCCCCAGGTATTCTTTTGCATATGGGGAATAACCAGCTGCGCCATTCTCAGATAGCCGAATGACTTCAACGCTAAGGCATCGGTAAGGACCTCTACCTGCAAATCGAGAATATCACCCCCGCCTGCGGCACCGGCATTATTGACCAAAATATCCACACCGCCCCAGTTTTCGACACAGGCACCCACGACCGCCATACATCCCTCAATATCTGTAAGGTCGGCAGAAACATACATTCCCTCGCCGCCAGCGGCATCGATTTGTTTGACCGCCTCAGCAAGCATTATCTCGTTTCGTGCAGCGATACAGACCCGCGCGCCTTCAGCCGCCAGCGCCAATGCACATGCCTTGCCGATCCCCCGGCTGGCCCCCGTGACAATGGCACGTTTTCCCTTAAGTCCTAAATCCATAAAACATTTCCCAGTTTTACTTGTAATTGGAATGCCGGAGTATGAAGGCTTGCCAACAGCTTGCAAACTGTTGAATCTATGGCATCGAAATTTATTCAACAGGGGACGAACGATCATGCGCTGGGCGAGGATTGAGGTAGACGGCGAACCCACATTCGCCATTGTCGAAGGGGATCAACTGGCAACCGTAACCGG
>JABJKH010000032.1 GCA_018660465.1 Rhodospirillaceae bacterium | reverse complement strand
CGCAGCTTTCGGGTTGCCGAAGCGCGCTTGGTTTCTTTGGCTTTTTTCCGCCGTAGACGTGTTGCTGCCCGATCTGCGACGTGATCCAGCAAAAACCGTGCAGTTCTCGGGTCGCCTGAAAGCCAGTGATCGAAATGGTCGCGTAGCGCGTTCTCGACCAGCCGGGTTGCTTCCACAGTCGCAAGTCGTTCCTTGGTTTGTCCCTGAAACTGCGGATCACGAATAAAGACCGACAACATGATGCAGGCATCGCCAACAACGTCGTCGGCAGTGATGACCTTGGCCGCTTGTTTGTTGTTCAGTAGTTCAGCATGGGCGCGCAGGCCTTTTGCCAGGGCAGAACGAAGTCCGGATTCATGGGTGCCGCCTTGCGGTGTCGGGACCGTGTTGCAATAAGAGTTAAAGAATCCATCCTCATCCAGCGGCCACGCAACCGCCCATTCAACCGTGCCAGACCCGCTATTGAGCGTTGCCTGTCCAAAAAAAACGTTTTCTGTCAGGGTCTTACGATTCTCAAGATGGGTGTTCAAGAAATCGGCGAGACCGCCTGGAAAGTGAAGCGAAGCATTGGTTGGCGTCTCGTCGCCTTCTCTCACAAGTCCTTCATCGCAAGACCAACGAATTTCAACGCCCTTGAAAAGATACGCCTTCGAGCGCGCCATGCGGTACAATGTGGACGGCCTGAAATGAAATTTATCGCCGAAGATTTTAGGGTCCGGATGAAAGGTGATCGTCGTACCGCGACGGTTCTGAACCGCGCCATTGTTCACAAGCTTGGTGGTCGGCTTACCGTAGGCATAGCCCTGGGTGTAGAGTGTCCGGTTGCGCGCGACTTCGACGGTCAGCGAATTTGATAAGGCGTTGACCACAGAAAGACCTACGCCGTGTAATCCACCAGAAGTCTGATATGCCTTGTCTGAGAATTTTCCACCTGAGTGCAGGGTGGTCAGGATAACTTCCAACGCCGATTGCTTCTTGAACTTTGGGTGTGGGTCAACTGGGATGCCGCGACCATTATCAGATACACGGATCGTGTTGTCGGCACTCAGGTGTAATTCAATACGGCTGGCATGACCCGCGACAGCTTCGTCCATGGAATTATCGAGGATCTCGGCAACCAAATGATGCAAAGCGTGCTCGTCCGTGCCGCCGATGTACATTCCCGGGCGCCGGCGAACAGGTTCCAATCCTTCCAGGACCTCAATGTCCTTGGCGGAATAGCCACTTTCGTCCTGTGCTGCATTTTGGAAAAGGTCACTCATGGGTGTATTCTAAAAGTCCTTTGCCCTGCGGGCAAGCATGATACAGTTGATTTTCAAAGTGTGATGTCCATATCTTGTGGTTTTTGAGGAAATATGACGATGACAGAAGGCAGTACGGAACCGCGGGGGGAACTGGCGATTAGAGCCCAGGCGATGCCCAAAGACACGAACCCCAGTGGCGATATATTTGGCGGGTGGTTGATGTCTCAAATGGATATTGCGGGAGGTCTTACAGCTTCCATGCGGGCCAAAGGAAGGGTCGCAACAGTTGCAATAAAAGCCATGACGTTTCATCAACCGGTTAAAGTCGGTGATATCCTGTGTTGTTATTGCCATGTCGAGCGGATCGGAACGACGTCTCTATCCATATTGATAGAGGCGTGGGTCCTAAAAGGTCGGGCTGATCCGAAAAGGGTGAAAGTCACGGAAGGTGAATTCATTTATGTGGCCCTTGATGAGGACGGGAATAAACGACCTGTTCCTGCTTCTTAAAGCTTCGATCAATAAAGAAAATAAGGGCCCGGCGCAGAGGATTAAGAGCCTGGGGGGCTAAGCCGTTCTTCATGCCACTGGGGGTGGGGGATATGTGAAGACGACAAAATGCGCCGGGCCGATTCAGTTAGACCACCAGCATCCAGAAGTATCCGGCAGCAAAGACAGTTCCAAGGGCGACAAAGTCTTTTGTTAAATTTAACATCTGCATGGGTTCATTCCATTCTTTGGGTCAATTTTCTTAACAAATATACGGCTGTGACCGCTGTGTTTCGTTCGTTGATTGTGTTTTACACAAAAGAGAACAAAATAGCAACATTTATTTTTAAGCGCTTAAAATTAAGGCTTTCGCTCACTCGAATTTGATGTGGTTAATGAATAATAAAATGCTAGTCTTTATCTCATGAGATACATTTTGACCGCAATTATATTACTTGGAATGGCTGTTCAGCCGGCCCTTGCTGGTGATGTCGAAATCGTCAAAGTCCGGGCGTCGCAAAATTCTCCTGGGGTCTACAGCTTTAGCGTGACGCTGAAGCACGGTGACACCGGTTGGAAGCACTATGCTGATGGATGGGAAGTTGTTGGGCCCGATGGAATGGTGCTTGGGGTGAGAACGCTTTATCATCCTCACGTGAATGAGCAGCCTTTTACGCGGAGTCTCTCAGGCGTGAAGATTCCGGGTGGAGTTAAAGAGGTCCGCATTCGTGCCCATGACAAGGTTCACGGAACTGCTGCCAAAACCTACTCCGTTAAAGTGCCAGGGCGGTAGAACCCGCTATTAGCCCAGTCTGATAACTCCAAAAATATATGGTAGATTGCGACGTTTTCAGAAGTATTCCGATTCTGAGATTTTTCCTTTGTTCGCTCCCAATACGGCGTAACGTTCGAATTGTTAGGATCAATACCGTGTATACATCAGCAAAATTTTCTAAACCGTTTTAAAATTAGCAATGGATTGGCAGTACTGAACTGTTCATATAGACGATCTTCTATTTTTATCTGGTCTATGTTCCACACTTGATTTTGACGTTTATCGCCATCGGCCTTAAAAAACTGTACTTGGCTGGGGAGCTCGGAACGACCGTTAAAGTTGGCAAGTCCGACTAATAATTCCCCCTGTGACGGTCTATTGCGATTACTTTCGGTCTTGCCAGGGGCGACCACGGTATTAGTACGCTGCAAAATATACTCGTATTCCTGAGTGCCTCTCCTTACACTGTTGATAAGACCTAATTTTTCTGGGCAACCGGCTATCTGTAATATTACGAGAGGGAAGATGAGACCCAGCCCGCTACATTTTATGGTTTCGGTTCTAATTGTTTGGATGTCATGTTGAACATCGTTCGGGTTCTGGAACGTGTAGAATACCGTCGTTTTACCAGTGGCTATGCATCGAACCCGAACCTTTTCCTGAGCCGGGGTGATTAACCTTACAACCGATTGGAGCGAGATTTCGGCAAATCTGTCACTAAGCCAAAGGGATTTTTCCACGCGGAAATGATGATCGACCTGGCCATTTCATTTGAGTTGAAATTCGGCAAAGACTAAATAAGATATTCGTACATTTTTTCGCTAAACATGTTGGAAATATATATATATGAAAACAGCGCTAGCATATTTTGCCCTCATATTTGGAGTGTTGCTGTGCCCTCTGGCGGGCCAAGCCCAGGAACTTGAGAAAGTCAAAATTCAGCTTAAGTGGTTTCACCAATTTCAATTTGCAGGTTATTACGCAGCGAAAGAAAAAGGTTTCTACCGCGAAGAAGGCTTGGATGTTGAAATCGTCGAACGTGATCCCAAGAAAGATAATATAGAAGAGGTAATCAGTGGAAATGCGGAATATGGCGTTGCCGATTCTGGGTTGCTGTTATCACGCCTTCAGGGCAAGCCGGTCGTTATGCTTTCTCAAATTTTCCAGCATTCGCCGCTGGTATTTCTGACGCTTCGTTCATCAGGGTTGCGAACGCCGTTCGACTTGCTTGGCAAAACATTGATGGTCGATTCAGCGGGAAACGGCGACGCCCCGGTCAAGGCGATGATTCTCAAAGCACTGGGTAATCTTAACAAGGTCAAATGGAAACAGCATAATTACCAGTTCGGAGAACTCGTCGATGGCAAGGTTGATGCCATGTTTGCTTATATTTCAAATGAACCGCTTTGGTATCGGTCTCGGGGTCACGAGGTTAATATCATTGACCCGCGCGACCATGGGATTGATTTTTATGGCGACAATTTATTCGCCTCGGAAAAGGAAACGCGGGAACATCCAGAAAGGGTCGAGAAATTCTTACGCGCCTCCCACAAGGGATGGAAATATGCGCTCGAAAACAAGGACGAGATCATTGATTTGATCCTCCAAAAATATAATGAAAATAGCAAACGCTCTCGCCAACACCTCACATATGAAGCTGGTGAAATTGAAAAGCTGATCAATCATAAGTTTGTTGAGATCGGACATTACGAGGCGAGTCGTTTCAAAAAATTATGGAAATTTATACAGAACTTGGGCTCACCAACACCCAAAACATCGGTGGGGAGTTTTTCTACGCGCCAAAAAAATCTGCTGAGTTTCTGACGGATGCGGAGACTGCATGGCTCCGCAAACATCCAAAAATTCGCGTTCATAATGAGACCAATTGGCCGCCGTTTAACTTCGCCAAGGACGGTCAGGCAATGGGATTTTCAATTGACTATATGAATTTGGTCGCATCCAAGGTTGGGCTAAAGGTCGATTACATCACCGGACCGACTTGGAGCGAATTCCTCGGCATGATGAAGAGCGGCAAATTGGATGTCATGTTAAACATCGTTCAGACGCCTGAACGCCTGGAATACCTTCTCTACACCAAACCTTATGCCTCCAATCCCAATACCATCCTGAGCAGAAAAGATACACCCTACACCAGCCTGGAAGAGTTAGCCGGTAAGACCGTCGCTGTACCTAAAGGATTTTACCAAGAGGAAATCCTCAAAAGAGACTTCCCTCAAATCAAACTGCATTTAGTTGACGATGTGCTCGGCGGGATGAAAGCGGTGAGCTTCGGCCAAGCCGACGCGACGGTTGGTGAATTTGCAATCTTCAACCACCTCATCGAGAGCGAATTGATGACCGGTCTATTCATGTCCGGCGAATTGAAAATGGGAGCCACGGGTCTCGAAAAACTCTGGATCGCAACCCGCAAGGACCTGCCAGTCCTAAGATCGATCCTTACCAAGGCCATGACCGCTGTTTCAAGGGGCGAGAAGCAAAAACTCGTCAGCCGCTGGATTGCATCAGCGTCAAGCGAGCCGAAGCAGCCCGCTGATACTTCCTCGGCGGAAACATCAAAGACGGTCTTATTCTTTTTGATTTCAATATTTGGCCTCCTGGCCGCATTCGGCGTCATAGGAATAATCCTGAAGCGATCAATGGGGAACAGAGACATCTCGACCTTCTTTGGTGCGCCAGGGTTCAGAATTTCTATCATGGCCGGGCTTAGCCTTCTGGTTGCCGTTGTCGCAATCATGAATTGGCTGGCGATATCGGATAGCAAAGAACGAGTGGTCAAAGGTATTGGCGAAGAATTGCAAATCGTCCTTAGCAGTTCCATAGAGCGCCTGAACATTTGGGTATCACAAAAACAGGCATTCCTCCGTCAACTTGGAAAGGACAGGGAGCTTGTAAAGATAACTCAAGAACTTCTTAAGGCTGATCGTGAGTCCTCTTCTCTCGGACGCTCGCTCGCGGTGCGTGAAGCAAGGGCATTTTTCACCTCCAACGAACAATTTGGTTCGACCGGATTTTTTATTATCGCACCAGACAAAATAAATATTGGGGCCCGAGAAAATGCCAGTTTGGGGACACTAAATTTAATTGCCGAGAAACATCTGGGCTTGATCGAAAAAGCCTTCAAAGGTGAGACTGTCTTCGTCCCTCCCATTCGTTACGACGTCAAACGGGGTGCAGGCGCTACTGTCAGCGCCAAAAATCAGCCCCTAACAATGTTTATCGCGACCCCAATTATCGATGAAAACGGCTCCGTTTTGGCAGTCTTAGCGGAGCACATTCCATCCCATGGTGCCTTGTCGAGAATTCTCCAATTTGGCCGCGTCGGAAAATCGGGTGAAACCTATGCCTTTAACGGCGAAGCTAAAATGGTCAGTGAGAGCCGGTTCAAGGATGATTTGGTAGCGCTCGGATTAATCAGCAATCAGTCAAAAATTGGGGCGGAATTAGATATTCGTGACCCGGGTGGCAATATGACTCAAGGGTACCAGCCAAACACCGACCCGGCTGATAGATCTATGACCAAGATGATTGTGGGCGCACTGAAATTAAGAAACTCGAAAACCAAGACTGCTCAATCAGAACCCTCGGTTAACACCGGTGGCTATCCAGATTATCGCGGTGTTCCCGTCGTCGGAGCATGGGCTTGGCTTCACCAGCTTGGCCTTGGGGTGGCCACGGAAATGGATGT
>JABJKH010000031.1 GCA_018660465.1 Rhodospirillaceae bacterium | reverse complement strand
TCGCGGATGCAGGTGCCGTCCGGCGTGTCAAAGTCGTCGCCAAAGATCGTTACACCAGGGCGCAGTCCGACGGCCGCTTCGGCAGCGATCTTGATCAGATGGGTTGCAACCGGTCCTGCTTGTCCGCTCCGCATCTTGGCGTCGGCACCGGCAACATTGAAATAGCGTAGTGCCGCATAGCGCATGTCGGTGGCGGCAGCGGTGTTGCGGACCATCCACTCGGTGATCAGCTTGGTTTCGCCATAAGGGCTAACGGGTAGGGTTGGTGCGGTCTCGGGGACAGGGACGGTATATGGATCGCCATATACTGACGCTGACGACGAAAAGATAAAACTTGTAACATCTTCCGCTATGCAGGCCTCAAGAAGGTTGCGACTGACCGATACGTTGTTTGCGTAGTACTCCAGCGGCTTCTCAAAGCTTTCCGGATTAACGATAGAGCCCGCGAAATGGATTGCCGAGGTGCAACCGTGTTCGCGGATGACATCTCGGACCAGGGCGATATCGCCAGCGTTTCCCTGGATAAAGGGAACGCCGTCCGACACCAAAGCCCGAACACCCGTCGACAGATCATCAATGACCACGGCTTCGTGGCCGTGGTTCAAAAGTGCCAGAACAGTATGGCTGCCAATGTATCCGGCACCGCCGGTGACTAAAGTAGAAGGAGATTTGGATAGGGTCACGACTGCGTGTGCTCAATCAAATGGCGGTACTTATTGGCGAAACTGTAGCCGATGTCGCCGGCGAATTCGTAATCAGGTACAAGCGCCATGAATTCATCTCGATATAAATCCCGAACAGCCACTTCCTCTGGAGTCGGTGATTGGCCTTCCTGGCGTGCGATCATTTCTCGGGCCAGCTCAAGAATTTCATCTGGGCTGTTCTCAACCCATTCGAATCCGCGATCCGCGTGCAGCTCAGTTAGAAACATTTTTTCGACGTCGTAGTAGCCCATGTCCACAGCCTCGTCGAAGGTCACGATCTTTTGCGTTTCCGGGTTTTTGAGCAGCATGGCGATATAAAGGTCGTCGCGGTGGAACGGAAAGGCACCGTAGGGCACCATGTTTACCAGGGCGACCGGCCGATCAAATATCGTTGCGACCACAAACAACCCTGAGTTGGTACCGAGAAAAAACCTCGTCTTGGCAGCGAGGAAAATGTCCATGAAATCGCTACGGTGCTTGGTCGCATAATCGATAACTTTTGGGTTGGCGAGATCGGGCAGAGGCTTCTCGACCACCGCTCCCATACGAATCACAAACCCGCCTTGAGAAGTAATATACTCGGCCGCCTCGAGGCAATTCTCTATGTTGCCGTTGCGGAACTCACGTGTCTTCCAAAGGTCACTGTACTGTGGTCGCCAAGCGTTCAAATAGGCGGAATCCCGAGTATGAAGGCAAACGAACCAATCATTTTCACCGAGTCCCATTTTCTTTAGTTCGGCTTGGCCACGGGCTTCTTCTTCCGCGGTGAAGGTGAGGGTGGCTCGGCCCTCAGTAAACTCGCGGTAATTATGGTTCGACCACGCCAAGTTCTCGAAGAATCGTGTGTGCTTATGTATCACGTACCAGTAGGAGAAAATTCGTGTCAACCAGCGGCTCTCATAAACCGGCATTTGACGCTTGAACATCGTCATGAGTTGTTGGTTTGCGGGTGCCCAACCCGCGAATATATAGCTGGTCCGGGAGGGGCGGTCATACAACTGCTGTTTGCGCAGGAAAATATCGGTGTTACCGGCTAAATGACCGATCCTTTGGGTGTACATCACACCGAAGCGAATTCGCCAAAACGGCTCTATGAGATAGAGCATCGGCAGGATGGGGAACACGAACAAGAGCCTCGCTATAAATTGCGCCGTTTCGCGCAACAGCATTCGGGTCAGGTTTTTCATTAAGACAGTTCGAATAATTTATTAGTCAGTAGACTTTTTGCCGCAGCACAGCGCAAATACGTAGTGGGCGAGGGGGGTAAACCCGGTATGCACGACTTCATCATTCATGGAGAAAATAAAGACATTATCGAAATATTGCTGCATGACCATCTTTAGGTCAGGTGCTTTCTTGCAGTTGACGTGGCCTAGACGGCTAATTTCTGAAGCATATTCTTGCGATTCGAGTGACGGAATTCCAACGATCAACGCTGTATCGTTGGTTAATGAGGCGCAAATGTTTTGCAAAAATTTTGCCTCGTTTTCCGGCGCTATATGCTCAAGGACATCGATACAATATGCGCCGTCGAATTCTCCGGGAAAGGGACCGGTCAACATATCATGAACTGCAAATTCGATCGGCCACCGCTCTTCCACGTAGTTTTGCGCATCGTCGATAAAAATTGGATCGAAGTCGATGGCGCTCAGATGGCCGACTTCCTGGCGAACGACCCTGGAGGCAAAGCCGTCTGCGCAACCAATTTCCAGGACACGTTTCTTTCCACTTAGCATTTTTGCCACGAACTTATATCGCGACAAAAGAAATGCGAGGCGTTTCGGGTCGTCGTGCCACGTTTGATTGGACATTAAACCAAACCGTGCGAAGCCCTTTTTGTCTCTAAGGTCTAAAAACGGCGCGTATTGAGGCTCTTTTGTTTCACTCATCGGATAGACTTTCGTTGAAGGTAAGTATTAGGGCGTTGAAGGTAATTATCAGGGACCACAGACATCTTTTAGGGCGCCGAGAATGGTACTCGCGGTCGGATAAAATTTTTCTTCCAGCGGAGCACTCATTGGGACGTGGCTATTGGGCCATGTAACCCGCTTTGGGGCTGCTTTTAGGGTCGGGGTTAATCGTTCGGCAACGGTGCTAATAATTTCTCCGGCAACGCCGTAACGGCCCCAACCAGATTCCGCTACAACCAATCGTCCGGTTTTTTCCACCGAAGCGCACACGGTTTCAATGTCCAAAGGAGCAACGGTCCGTAAATCTACGACTTCAACATTGATATCAATTTTACGCGCTTCTATCGCCGCTTCCAGGGCTGCCGGCATCATAGACCCGAAGGACACCAGCGTTACATCTGTTCCTGCGGTGCAGATTGATGCCTTACCAAGTCGAATGAAATAGGGCGCGTTGGGGACTTGTTCTTTCATCGAATAGAGAGAACGCCCTTCAATAAAGACCGTAGGCGAGTTGCTGAAAATGCTGGCCAGAAGCAAGCCTTTGGCCTCCGCCGGAGAAGACGGCATGACAACCTGCATTCCTGGAAGATGGGCGAATAAGGGATGCAGACTTTTGGCGTGTTGAGGCCCTTGTCCCCAGCCCTTGCCAACAATAGCGCGAATTACCAGAGGCATACGCGAGCGGCCGCCGGACTTGAATTGCCAAAGGCTGATCCAGTTTACGATTTGATCCATACTGTGAAGCATGAAGTCTATTCGTTGATGAACAAGAACAGGTCGCAGCCCCGAATTCGCCGCCCCTGCGGCAAGCGCCGTTAATGCATGTTCCGATGTAGGGGTATCAAACACTCGCTTTTCTCCAAAGTGTTCAACGAGCCCCTTGGTGCTTCCAAAAACAGCACCCGTTCGATCAACGCCTAACCCAAATACGAAGACCCCTGAGTCAAGTTCCATGGCCTGAAATTGCGCGGCATTAAGGGCCTCACAATATGAAAGTTCTGTCGTTGCTGACATGGTCTGTTCGGATCTGGCTCTTTCTTGAATTTGTGTCATCAAAATGGCCCCGGCCTGGATTCTAGCTGAGTTGGATCAAAATTCCCGACCGGGCCCTCAATAAGCTTATCAACGATGGGTGAATAGTCATCAGACATATTACTGGCAAGAGCCGTCTCAAACTCAGGGAAGGGAGCAGCTTTGGCGGCATCTATCGCAGCCCATATCTCGGTATCGACCTCTTCGGTCATGCGCTTTACGTCCGGTTCCTTAATGTCATCTGAGGACAGGGTGCCGCGTAATAGGGAGAGCGGATCGCGTTGCCGCCATTCTTCGATCTCGGATTGAGGGCGGTAGTCATAATGGTCGTCCCCTTCTGGACCAACGTGGCCACATGTTCGGTAGGTCTCGATTTCTAGAAAATACGGAGCTGGGTTCGTCCGCATCTCGGCCGTGATTTCCTTGAGTTTCTCATAAATAGCGAACACATCATTCCCGTCAATCGATGATGCGTTTACGCCGAAGGCTTGGACCCGCTCAGAAATCACTTGGGCTGTTGAACGCACATTTAGCGGCGTTTGGACTGAAAATCCGTTGTTCTCACATATAAATAAAATCGGCAGACTTTTGACGGCGGCAAGGTTTAGGGATTCAAATACCACGCCTTCTTCCATGCCGCCATCGCCAAGCACACCAATCGCGATGGCATCACTGCCGGTGTAGGACGCCGCAAAGGCGCTTCCCACCGCAAGAACAAAGGCTCCGGACAGTATCGCGCCACTGTAAAATTTGAACTCGCCATGAGATAATTCTTGAGAACCGGCCAAGCCACCACTAGCACCAGATGCCTTGCCGTAGAATTCAGCGACCATATCGGCCAGCGGTGCTTTTCTGGCCATATAGTAGCCATGTGACCGGTGATGTGAGTAAAGGAAATCTGACGGCTTTAGAACTTCTGACAGGGCTGTCGGCGTTGCTTCTTGGCCAATACAGAAATGCATGGGGCAACGCATTTCATCAGCCGGATGGTATTCCTCCATGAGGATTTCCTGAGACCGGCGAATCCGTAGCATCATGCGTAAAAAACGCAGTTTTAGGTCTTTGTCACGAATTGAAGGTAAAGATGTCATGGCATTTTCTTTGGCATGACCACCACCACAAAGGTGGTGGGGAAAACCAAAATTTCCCTCATGATAAAGGTGTTCAGGTTGACGGTTAAATTGAAGTTCGAATACTCACGAGGTGAGCTTACAGAGCGCAAAAATGTCGGCTATTCGTCCCGATCATAATCTGTAACGATATTCTGGGTTTCGTATTTAGTAATATCAATCTTATCTTTCATATACGATTCCCAAACCTCTCGGCGGCGTTTCGAAATATACCCGCGATCGACTTCTTCCATTTTAATGTTCTCGGTCGACCAGCGGACGTTCTGCGGGTCGAAGTCATCATACACAAGGTCTTTTTCAATGCATTCGTCGTATAATGGCGTCCCTGGAAGTGGATTAACGATGCTGACTGAAATTCTGTCTAAACCCAATTTTGAGGCCGTATCGAACGTATGGTCAATCTGCGCTTTAGATTCGCCAGGGAATCCAACCATAAATGACCCTTCCGAGATGATCCCCTTTACGCGAAGTTTCTCGACGATATCCGGAACTCTAGCTAGGTCGACGTGCTTGTCGATGACGTCTTCCTGAATATCGGGGTTTAGGCTTTCTATCGCCATAAATAACTTTGTAAATCCAGCCTGCGATAAGAGTTCTATTACTTCGTCATCAATCGCATTGACTTCTGATCCACTGGGCACTTGAAAGCTCATGTCTGGAAAATTTTCGACCAAAGCCTTTAACAGCTTCTTCACCCGCTTCTTATTTATAAAGAAATTATCGTCCCAAAAATGAATTTCATCCACGCCATAGGTATCCCGATAATGT
>JABJKH010000030.1 GCA_018660465.1 Rhodospirillaceae bacterium | reverse complement strand
TGGGCGGCATGGGAAGTATTGGCGGCACCTTGGTCGCAGCCATCATCTTGGGCGTTGCTGAAAGTCTGGTCTCCACGTTTTATGGCCCGTCTTGGTCACCCGCGGTTTCGTTCGGCATCTTATTGATCACGCTAGCGGTTCGCCCGTCTGGCCTCTTTGGGAGGCTATAGATGAAAATCAGTCCTTTCTGGCTTGGTGCGACGGGCGTTTTATTGGCGGGCTTGGCGTTCGTCGGGTTCGCCGATAACGAGTTTTATTTCCTCGCCATATACATGGTCATGCAGGCCATGATCATGGGCACCGCGTGGAATATTCTGGGCGGCTTCACCGGATACGTAAACTTTGGTAGCGCCGGATTTTTCGCAATGGGGGCCTATATCGCCGTCGCCTTAGATAAAGCCTTCGGCCTGCCGTTGATTTTTTTAGTGATGGGGTCTGCGGTTGTCTGTGGATTGATCGGTCTGGCAGCGGGCTATCTTACATTGCGGCTGCGCGGCGTCTATTTCGCCATTGCGACATTGGCCATGGCCATCGTCCTGGAAACCCTGGTGGTTCATTGGGAATATGTCGGCGGTGCCGCCGGTGCCTACCTGATCCCGCCAGAGGAAATTCCAATATTCGATAACTACATCGAATACATGTTCGTGTTGATGTTGGTGCTGACCATCGGCTCCGTCGCGGTGTCGCGCTACATTAATATTTCCCGGTTCGGGCGTGGACTGGCGGCAATCCGGGATGATGAAGTCGCTGCCGAATGCGCCGGCGTGCCAACGTTGAAACTGAAACTGGTTTCGACCACAACCATGGGCGCGATGATGGGAGTGGCAGGCGCACCCTTCCCGTTCTTTATCGCTTTCGTTGATCCGATCTCGGCGTTCAACCTGTTGGTTGCGGTGAACGCCATCGCCATGCCTTTGATTGGCGGCAAAAACTCGTGGGTTGGGCCTGTGATTGGCGCCCTCCTGCTCGGCACCACTCAGCAAATTGTGACCGTCACCATTTCATCAGAGCTTAATATCCTGGTGGTCGGTGTGATGCTGGTGATGTTTGTCGCCTTGGCCCCCGAAGGAATTGTCGGCTTGTATGAAAAGGCCATGGCCAAGCGTAAAGCCTCGAAAAAAACGATATCGGAGGGTGCATCATGAACGGCGCACCGCTACTAGATGTCGTCGGCCTGACCAAGACCTTTGGCGGCTTCGTCGCCTTGGACAATGTCAGCCTCCATTTGGAAGAGGGCGAGCGCTTGGGACTGATTGGGCCCAATGGGTCGGGCAAGACGACGATGATCAATTGCATTGCCGGCTCGCTGTTCAATAACGATGGCCAGGTGGTCTTCCAAGGAAACGAAATCCAAACCCTTCCGGCTTTTCAGCGCGCAAAGCTCGGTATCTCCAGAAGCTTCCAAATTCCCAAACCCTTTACCAGCATGACGGTGCACGAGAATCTTCTGATACCTTTGGAATACGCTGCCTGGGATCGCGGAGATCACAAACATATCGATGATCACGCGATGGAAATTTTGGAACAAATCGGCCTGGCTGATCTTGCTCACGAAAATTCTGCAAGCCTGACACAGGTCAATATGCGGAAGCTTGAATTGGCACGCGCACTTGCTGGAAAGCCAAGCCTTCTGGTTTCCGACGAAGCCATGGCAGGCCTTTCGCATTCAGAGGTCGACGAAATTCTAGATATCCTGTTGGCGCTGAATGAGAGCGGCGTTGCGGTGATTATGATCGAGCACATCATGCGCGCAGTGATGCGTTTTTCTGAGCGGATCGTGGTGTTGGACGCGGGACATAAGATCGCGGAGGGCACACCGGACGAGATCGTGCACAACCCAGACGTGGAGAAAGCATACCTTGGCGCATAAACTGATCATCTCAGATGTTGAGTCCGGGTACGGTGCCGTCCAGGTATTGCACGGCATTTCGATAACCGTGAACCCAGGCGAGACGGTTGTCCTGTTGGGATCCAACGGCAACGGCAAAAGCACGCTGATCAAAACCATCATGGGGATTATGCATCCAACGAAAGGTCAAGTCATCTTGGAAATCGATGGCGAGAAAATTGATCTGGCGGGAAAAAGGCCGGCGGAGATTGTTGGCCTCGGCATTGCCATGGTGCCCGAAGGACGGCGCCTGTTCCCGGCCCTGACGGTTGAAGAAAATCTGATCTTAGGGGCCTACCGGAAAGATGCTCGTCCCAAGATCGATGAAAATCTTGAATTCTGTTACGAAGCCTTTCCCGCACTTCGTTCGCGCGCCAAACAACCCGCCGGTTCGATGAGCGGGGGCGAACAGCAAATGGTCGCCGTCGCGCGGGCCATGATGTCTGATCCAAGAATCCTTTTGGTCGATGAACCTTCGGTCGGTCTGGCCCCTATTCTGGTCAGCCGAATGATCGCCAAGATCAAGGAGATGAAGGAACGACGCAATCTAACCGTGCTGATGGCCGAACAAAATTTCAACCAAGCGATCAAGATTGCCGACCGAGGCTACATTATCGTGCACGGCCAAATCGAATTCGAAGGGGCGACCGCCGCAGATTTAGAAAACAACGAGATGATCAAGGAATACTATCTGGGGGCCTAGAAAACAGGGCTACTCCATTCCATTCACATGCCGGTCCCCCGACAAGTCTTTGGGCTTAAGGTATGAAATCGCCACAACCCCGATCACCATAATGACTGCCAGGTGCCCGAACGCCAGGGTCCAGGCAAAGACGCTTTCGCCGCCGGCCAAGTCTAAGATGATGCCGAGGATCAGCGGCCCTAAAAAACCGCCGAAGTAGCCGAGGGTTGAATGTACAGCCAAGGTTGCACCCCGTTGACCGGGCTTAGCACTGCCGGATGCGCCGGCTGTTAACGCGGAGGAATCACCATAAATCATGGTGTTATAGAGCAAACACATGGCAACTGCCGCGCCGTAGCCAATCGCCGCTGACAAACCAATCAGCAACGCCACAACCATGGTCGACAGCATCACCCACAAGACCACGCGTTGACGGCCATAGCGGATGCAGATTTCATTGCCGGTGACACTCGACCACGTCGCCAACAATCCCATGACGAAAGCGACGGACGTTGGGGCCAACAAATCTGGCGCACCGCCAAAGGAAACTGCCGCAAAGGTCAAGAACGTCACCCCCCAGGACCGAAAGGCGAATAGCTCCCACGCATGCACGCAGTAACCCAGCGAGTACGCAAGGGCGGAGCGATTTCTGAAGATAGGTCGGAAATCCAACAATGCCGGGCGTTCTTCTTTCGATTGAACGGCGACGGGGGTTTGATCCGGGATGCCCAACCACATGAAGGCAAAGGCAACCACTGTGCAAATTCCGGCAACACCAAACGCCCAATGCCAGCCCAACCAATCGGCGACCACGCCGGACACCAAGAACGAAAACGCACCGCTGAGCCCGACCCCTGCTGCATGCCAAGACACACCGCGGGTTTGCGCCGTACCTTCCAACCGGTCTGATAGAACTTTGAGCCCCGGCATATAGGTCCCGGCCCAGCCCATCCCTGCCAACGCCCGCAAGATAAACGCCGACCAAAACCCATCGGCAAAGAACGCATAGCCAATGTGCGTCAATGTCGTCAGCGCGACGGAGATCATGTAAATCTTTTTGGCATCGATGCGGTCGGTTAAACTGACCAACACCGGCACCGCCAACACATACGCCCCCGCCCAAACCCCGGTCAGCCACCCGGCTTCCGTATTGCTAAGCGACCACGCCTCAATAAAGACAGGCAATAGTGCCGGCACCGTATACGCCCCAATCTGGGCCAACAGCTGCGCCATGAATACGATAAATATAAGTCGGGTTGGAGACATTGCTTAAGGTGCATTCCCCGAAGCCGCGGGTCAATTCATTTGAAGGAAATAACTATGGGACCTCAGCCCTTCTGCACAACCACACAATTTCGACCGGCTTCTTTTGCTTGGTAGAGGATCTTGTCGGCGCGGTTCAGGGCTTGCCCCAGGTCCTCAGGGATCACGCCGCATTCGATGACGCCGATGCTGACGGTTATGCCGAGTTCGTCTTTGCCTACTTTCAATCGGATGTCTTCACATGCCTGGCGTAGACGCTCGGCCGCCGTGTGGGCTGCTGCAAGATCATCTTCTGGTAAAAGTACGGCAAATTCCTCGCCGCCCATTCGACCGAGAATATCTTGTTCCCGAAACACGCTTCGGCACACATCGGCAAACGTTTTCAAGACCCGGTCCCCCAGTGCGTGGCCATGTGCATCGTTGATCTTCTTAAAATGATCGAGATCCATCGCCAGGATAGAGACGGGGCGGTTATACCGTTTTGCCCGGCGTAATTCATTTTCGCCTTTTTCAAAGAAACCGCGGCGGTTGTCGGCCCCAGTGAGAGAATCAGTCGATGCCAGTTCGACCAAGGCCTCTTCGGCTTTTTTACGTTCGCTGATATCAATCCGTGCGGTACAGACAGTCGGTTGCCCTTCCCAGTCGATTACGAACGATCGGCGCTGCACCCAAAATCGCGTGCCATCTTTCTTCACACAGATGTATTCGATGTTGGATTCTTCTTCATCGCCCTCAAAAATTGTGTGATGCGCTGGATCCGCTGTTTCGGGCGCAATCAATTCACGTGTTGAGTCAAGGTCCAGGATTTCTTGCTCACTGTCGTAGCCATAAAGCTCAACAAATGCCTTATTGGCATAAAGCGCCTTGAAATCACGATGCAACATAATGCCTTGATTGGAATTATCGATCAGAGTTTTAAAGCGTTTCTCACTCGCCTGGAGCGCTTCCTGATTTTCTTTGTCTTCGGTAATATCGTGGACGAACGAGATATAGTTTAGGACGTCTCCGTTTGCATCACGAAGCACTAAAGACTCAACTTCACCCCAGACGATGTGACCCTTCTTATGACGATAGCGCTTTTCAAGAACGTAGCGATCGATTTCGCCCGATCTTAGCTTCCGTCGGCTCTCCAGACTTTCATCCAGATCATCATCAACGGTTAATATTCCATAGGTTTCGTTTAGAACTTCCTGGCGCG
This sequence comes from Rhodospirillaceae bacterium, assembly GCA_018660465.1. Taxonomy (NCBI): domain Bacteria; kingdom Pseudomonadati; phylum Pseudomonadota; class Alphaproteobacteria; order Rhodospirillales; family Rhodospirillaceae; species Rhodospirillaceae bacterium. The sequence continues at coordinate 10,865 of JABJKH010000030.1, read as the reverse complement.
AATACCCAACAAAATCACAGAACGACTGATTAACATGGGTGCGAATATTTCCGTCTTCTGAATAGACAACAATGCCCAACGGAACCGTATCAAATACGCTTTCCAGCAGCTCCAAACTTTGCGGGAGCAGGCTATAGGGTTGGGTTGTCGGCTTATTCATCGCGAAACTATAAATTTACCAAATTAAGAATTACTTACAATTAATGCACCAATATCTGGCTGAGGAACGCTTGCGTACGCTCTGATTCCGGGTTTTCAAAGAACGTCGCTGGGGTCGCGCTTTCAATAATTTCCCCCTCGTCCATGAAGACAACACAGTCCGCGACCTGTTTGGCGAAACCCATTTCGTGGGTAACGACGATCATGGTCATGCCACTTTCCGCCAATTCGACCATCACATCTAGGACCTCTTTGATCATTTCAGGGTCTAAGGCTGAAGTTGGTTCATCAAACAGCATCACTTTGGGCTCCATACAGAGCGCACGCGCGATGGCGACCCTTTGCTGTTGGCCACCGGAAAGCTGGCCCGGGTATTTGTCTGCTTGATCGGCGATGTTGACCCGCTCCAACAGCGCCATTCCCCGTTCATCGGCATCTTTCTTCGGCATACCGAGCACCCGGATCGGCGACAGAGTCACGTTATCAAGAACACTCAGATGCGGGAACAGGTTGAACTGTTGGAACACCATACCAACTTCGCGGCGCACCAGTTCTACGTTCTTAAGATCATCGGTTAGTTCGATCCCGTCGATCACGATGCTGCCCTGCTGATGCGCTTCCAGGCGATTGATGCAGCGGATCAAGGTCGATTTTCCGGAACCTGACGGTCCGCAAACAACGATCTTTTCGCCCTTGCCAACGTCTAAGGAGACGTTCTTGAGCACATGGAAGTCACCGAACCATTTATGCAGGCTGGAAATTTGGATCATGGTAATTGTTAGCCCTTGTTGCCTGTCGCCAATTTAACTTCCAGGTGCTGAGAATACCTGGACATGGAAAAGCAGAACAGCCAGAAAATGAACGCTGCGAAGACATACCCTTCGACCGAGAACCCCAGCCAGTGGGGGTTCGTGTTAGCCATCTGCACGACCCCCAAGAAATCGAATAGGCCGATGATCAACACTAACGTGGTGTCTTTGAACAGCGCGATGAAGCTGTTGACGATGCCGGGAATGACCATCTTTAGCGCCTGAGGCAGGACGATGAACCACATGGTGCGCCAGTACCCCAAGCCCAAGGCGTGGGCCGCTTCAACCTGACCCTGAGGCACCGCCTGCAAGCCGCCGCGAACGACCTCTGCCATATAGGCCGATGCGAACAGAGTAACGCCGGCCAAGGCACGCAGCAGCTTGTCGAAATTCATCCCTTCGGGCAGGAACAGCGGGAACATCACCGACGACATGAACAGCACCGTAATCAGCGGAATGCCGCGCCAGAATTCGATAAAGATAATCGCGACACTGCGGATTACCGGCAAATTCGACCGACGACCCAAGGCCATTAATATCCCCAAAGGCAAGCTGGCAGCGATACCGGTTACAGCAATAACCAAGGTTAAGAATAGACCGCCCCAGATGCTGGTCTCAACCGATGCCAAACCAAAGCTGCCGCCTGAGAACAATACGAATGCAACGACTGGATAACCAAGCGTTAGAAACGCGCCGACCCATCCCTTGCGTGGCAGGCCGGGGATCATCATCCAAACCAGCCCAGCAACCAAGATCAGGTACCCCAAGTTAATTCGCCAGAGATCCCCCTCCGGATAACGACCGTACATCAGTTGCTTCATCCATACCTCGATGAAGACCCAACATGCCCCTTCTCGACCGCAGTCCTTGCGACTTTCACCGATAAAGTCCGCGTCAATAAGCGCCCACTGAACTAAAGGTGGTACTGTTAAATAAATCAGATACGCGCCCAGGAGTGTCAGCGATGTATTCACATACGACGAAAAAAGGTTTTGCCGCACCCAAGCGGCAGGACCAACGGAAAAGTTCGGCGGCGGCAAGTCAGGATGTTTTCCGGGGAGATATTCTTCGGCCATCAGGTCTTCCCCTTGAAGGCCGTTCGACGGTTATAGATATTCATAAACATCGCAATTGTTAAGCTGATGGTCAGGTAAACCATCATCGTAATGCCGATGATCTCCACCGCTTGGCCTGCCTGATTAAGTGCCGTTCCGGCAAAGACCTGAACCAAGTCTGGGTAGGCAATGGCGGCGGCAAGTGAAGAGTTTTTTGTGAGGTTTAGATACTGATTGGTCAGGGGCGGTACGATCACCCGCAGAGCTTGGGGAATAATAACGAATTTCAGAACTTGCCCAGGACGAAGACCAACTGCTTGAGCGGCTTCCTTCTGTCCCTTGTCCACGGACTGAATACCAGCACGCACGATCTCGGCTATGAAGGCCGCGGTATAGGTCGCCAGTGCCAGCACAAGGGCGACGAATTCAGGCACCACTGTAATGCCACCTTTAAAATTAAAGCCTTTGAGTTCGGGCACATCCCACGCCAAGGGTACCCCAGATTTCATTGCAGTGATGACCGTCAAGGCGACGGTGATGATCAGCCCCAACCAATGAATGTTAACCGAATGCCCCGTTCTTTCCTTCAATCGCCGCATCCGCCAGGCCAGCAAAGCCCAAGCAACGAGACCCAACACAGTTGAGACAGGAATAACCCAGAAGCCATCTCCGGGAACGGGTGCTGGGAACTGCATCCCCCGAATATTAAGAAAAATCGCATCGAACAGGCTGTGGCTTTGACTCGGACTAGGCAGAGCCCGCAGCACGCCGAAATACCAGAAAAAGATTTGCAGCAGCAGCGGGATGTTTCTGAGCGTCTCAATATACACCGAGGCCATCTTGGCGATCAGCCAATTTGGCGATAATCGCGCAATGCCGATAAAGAACCCCAACGTGGTCGCAATAACAATGCCGATGCTGGACACCAGCAAGGTGTTCAACAATCCGACAAAGAACACCCGACCATAGGTCGACGTTTCTGAATATTCGATCAGGGTCGTATTGATACCAAACCCAGAGGTGTGGTTCCAAAATCCAAACCCAGATGCAATGCCCTGGCGGGCAAGATTCTGAAAGGTATTGTCGGCTAGATACCAGAACAGCGAGACAACAAGCGCCAGCAGGCTCGCCTGATAGACATAGGACCGAACAGTCGGGTCCGTCCAGGGCGTGCGGCTCATACTCTGAGCCGGCACACCCTGGGTCGGTTTATCCGCAGCCACTTTGGCTTCGTCTATCTAAACACGCAGGCTTAGCGCGCAGGCATCGGGTACATCAACCCGCCGTTGGTCCAAAGCGCATTCAAGCCACGGGGCAGTTTCAAAGGCGTGTTCGGGCCGACATTGCGCTCGTACGCTTCGCCGTAGTTACCAACCGCCTTAATTGCCCGGGCGGCCCACTTGGCATCCAGTCCAATGGCCGCACCCAATTTACCTTCAACGCCCAAGATCCGCCTGACCTCAGGGTTTTTGGAAGATGCCATCTCATCAACGTTGGCAGCTGTAATGCCCAGTTCTTCTGCAGAAATCAACGCCATCAGCGTCCATTTCACAACATCAAACCATTGGTCATCGCCATGCCGAACCACGGGGCCCAAGGGCTCCTTGGAAATAACATCCGCCAGAACCATGTGATCGTCTGGTGCTTTCAGCTTGGTCCGCTGCGCAGCCAGACCGGATTGGTCGGTGGTATAGACATCACAGCGTCCGCCATCATAAGCCGCCACTGTTTGATCAGAATGTTCAAACGCCAGGATTTTGTATTCCATCTTGTTGGTACGGAAATAATCGGCGACGTTGAGTTCGGTCGTGGTGCCGGTGTTAACACAAATCGTTGCGCCACTAAGTTTACTGGCTTGAGTCACATTGAGGCTCTTGCGAACCAAGAAGCCCTGACCATCGAAGAAGTTCACGCCGGCAAAGTTTACGCCCAAGGTTGTGTCACGGGTCATGGTCCAGGTGGTGGACCGCGACAGCACGTCGATTTCCTTAGATGTCAGCGCGGTAAAGCGTTCTTTCGCTGACAATGGCGTGAATTTGATCTTGGTCGCATCGCCTAGAACAGCTGCGGCAATTGCCCGGCAGGTATCAACATCCAACCCTGACCAGTTGCCCTTGGCGTCTTGGCTGCCAAATCCTGGTAATCCTTGATGCACGCCACAGTGCAGAACACCGCGTTTTTTCACAATATCCAAGGTCCTGGCGACCTCTGCCATTGCTTTTGGCGCTTCTTTTTTAACTTCTTTCTTCGCCGGCTCATCACAGGCCGCGACGACAAATGCCAAAGATGCGGCCATAATGGAAAACTTAAACGAACGCCTCATAATTTTATTCCTCCCCAATCTTAGTTTAAAAGAACCTGTCTTGAGTGATGTGATAGCATATCTGGGGCGCGAGGCCAAAATAAAGTCAGACCAATGCGGAGTAAAAATGGCTGAGATTAAACAGACCGTCTTAGAGATGATAAATCATCTTTTACAGACTCATCCTGAACTTGCTCCCGTTATCGAACAACTCGCTGCATCAGCGCAGGGCAAAACGAAGGAACAGTTTTACGGATATTACGAGTGGGTTCATTACGGTGGCCTTTCAACCCAGGAAGCGTTCACAAAAATTTACGATGAAAACCATTGGGGGAAATCAGATGATCCGGCCCAACCATTTTATTCAGGTTTGGGCTCTCACGCCCCTACGGTCGTCGATACGTACATTGAAACCATACAGGCATTCCTTTCATCCCTGGAGAAGAAACCAACTGTGGTTGATTTGGGATGCGGTGACTTTTATGTCGGTGCCCAATTGCGTGACTTGTGTGACGATTACATTGCTTGCGACATTGTCGAACCGCTGATTGAATTCAACAAAGAAAAATTCAAATCCCTCAACGTCGACTTCCGCGCCCTTGATCTGTCGAATGATGAATTACCAGCGGCTGACGTCGTCTTTGTTCGCCAGGTTTTCCAGCATCTATCCAATAAAGAAATCCTCGCGTCACTGGATCAGATTTGTTCGAAATACAAATATCTCATTTTGACAGAGCATCTCCCCGGCCAAGAGGGCTTTACGCCAAACCAGGACAAGCCATCGGGCCGCTATAACCGGGTGGCCCTCGACAGCGGCGTCATCCTCACTGAACCGCCCTTCAACCTAAAACCCCTTCAAGAAAAAGTCCTCTCAGAAATTGAGGATGGCAATACGATTATACGAACAACTTTATATCAGTTGTCAGAGTGAACTTTTTCAAATCGACGGGATGACATCCAACCTCTGAATGATGCGTTCGTCCACCAGCGCCTCTGTCTCTTTTATATAGTGGGTAAAATGCGGCGATTGCTGATGCGCCTTAAACGCCTCTTCGGACTCATAAACCTCATAAAGATGCAGCACGTCGCCGCCCTCTTTTTCTCCACTCTCTTCCTTGCCTATTTCGGGCCGAAGAATATGAAAAAGCAAACACCCCGGCTCATCCCGCAAAGCCGAACTCGCATCAACATGGATAAGCGGCAAATAAGCATCGAGACAATCTGGCTTGAGTTTAATTGTTACGAAGATGGCGAAATTAGTCATGAAAACTCCTGAAGTGTTTCTTGGACCCCGTGTTTCCAAAGAGGTCAAGTTTCAGTTTTGATGCTGGCTTCAAATTTATTTTCAGCCTCTTCTGATTCTTTGCCGGCGACACGTTTTAGATTATCGCGCATACCACCGGCGTGAACCGGGCTTTTGACCGTAAAGTAAATGACGGGGCCGTCGACCGCTCGACTTCTGTGATTGACGTTGCGAGGAATGTGAACGATATCCCCCGCTTCGAGCACTCTTTCTTCATCGCCGAGAACAAAGTGCATTTTGCCTTTTATAATGTAGGACCATTGTTCCTCGTCAGAATGAGAATGCAAGGTGCCGCCCTTGCTTTCATTCTTGGTCATTATGGCCGCTTTCATAAACTCCCCGGCGACGGCCCTCATGGTAACATTGGGCAATTCATCCGTCGTAATCGTTTTCATTTCATCGACAATGTAGAACGGCATAAGTCTCCTCCAAGGCGTGCGATGGCACTTATATACGAGTGAATCACCATAGCGCAAAAGGCAAGGCTTGACCCCTTGGCTGTGAGACTTGCCCCCTTGGCTGTGACCCCTTGGCTGGCAATTTCGCGCGTTGGCGGATAGTTTCGCTATGCTTTAAACCGCAACCGTTACCCAAAGATTGTAAATATAGTGAACGACGATTGAAGGTAGAATTGATCCAGTTCTAACATAAAGAAACATGACAACATTGCCGAAGAGGAATGCGCTAGTGAAGCTTGGAATTCCCGCAGAAATATGCCCCAGAGCAAACAATAGCGACGAAAGAAAATAAAGAACAAGATGACTCGATGTGAAATTTTCAATGGCCTTTCGAATTACAACACGATTGCAAATCTCTTCAGCAAAGGCGCCACATGTAAGCCCAATAATAATTTCCAACAGAAACGCTAGCGTCGACATTTGATCCATGCCGACCGTCGGTGCCGCAGTGAAATAGTCAAATACAGGTCCATTTAGATACGGAATTATGTAAAGAGAAATAATGAGCGCAAGAACAGAATAAAGAGAAATTCGAAGTTTAAATACAGATTGGGGATCGCTACTTCGATTCCGAATTTGCAATGATTCCCTGATCAATTTTTGAAACGGCCCATAAGATATTGCAACGATTATAGCCATCGAGAACATTAAAACTCTGATCCAGAACCACTGACTGCCGGACACCTCAAAATGTTCCCAGCTATCCATCACGGTAATTAGGTATAGCGGAAGTAAGACGGCAGCTGCCGCCCACGCATCTATGTTTCGGGAACCGTGAGTTTCCGATAAAATCATCTTCACCTTACCACTGTACAAATTTAATGGATTGTAGTTCCAATTTTAGCCCGCTGAAATTAGTGAAAGTTTCACCATCTATTTTTTGCATCACCATATGATTCTTTTCTGCGACGTTCCCTGACGGGTCTAAACGACGGCCCCCGAACCTTCTGCGAAGAATCAAACATCTCACCTTTCTTCACCTTATCATCCAACGCCCCCTCTAGCGCATACAGTAAAAGTTGGTCAGGGGAGAAGTCTAGTTTTTCTTTGCGGAGGCGGGTCATTTCGCGTTGGACCTGTTTGCCTGCTTTTTCACGTTCTGCCTTTGTCAGTTCTGATTTTGCGCGGCGGCGGATGGTTTCGCTGTGCTTTTCGGCCTTCTCAATTTCGCCTTCGTGCAACTGAAAGGGTTTGTTAGATGGATCGGACTTTCGTTGTTTCTGCGCCTTATTCTTGGTCCCGGATGATTTGGGCGCTGATTCTTTCTGCGAAGGGATATATGTGTTGCCGATCTCGTTGACCTGATCGGTTAGCGAAATAAGCCCTTTCCGTACGACATCTGCATTTTCCGCCTTGCTGGATTTTGCGGCATCGATGTGCATTTTCTCAACCTCGCTGAGTTCCGCCTGTTCATCCCCTGCATTGCGGATGCGATGGTATTCCTTTTTGGCGTCGCGGCGGGCGCGTTTTTGTTCTGGGAGGGTTAAGTAGTTGGGGTCTCGGCGCGCGTCCTCTTCTGCATCGGTAACCTGCCTCAGGCGTTTTTGCCGGGCGACGTCTGCGACTTTGCGCTTGGTCTCTTTCGCCTGATCCGGCAAGGGGGCAGAGTATTTATCCCGCACATTCTGTTGTCGGGCTTTGCGGTCGGCTTCTATGTCCGCGATCTGATGATTTCGTTCTTTAATCTTACGCTGCTGTTCGGCGCGTTTCTTCTTGGAGGGACTTTCGTGTTCGATGGGAAAGGTAAAAGGCATATGGTCAAATCTCCATTCATTGATGAGAAACTTGACCCATTAAGTAGGCGGAAATTAAGTCCCGATGCAAAGCCTAAAATGTTCGCGAACAAAATAAATAAATGTGTCCACTTTGGGTTTTCAACTAAGTCCAAGTATCTAAATGAAGATATGAAATGAAGCTGGACATACTGGACACCTATTTTGTTCGCGAACAAAATAAATTGGTTGATTTTGGTGCAACCACTGATTTTTTCCAAAGGAATTCCCCTCCTCTCGAATTACCACACTGGTAGAGCCAGCAAAAAATCGGCATTATCCGAGCAACAATCTTCTAACGAACGCAGAGCTTATGAAAAAAGATACAAAACTTGGCCATGCTGGCCGTGATCCTAAGGCCAATCATGGCATTGTTAATCCGCCGGTTTATCATGCTTCTACCGTCACGTTTGAAACTGTTGCGGAGTTGAAGACGGCGGAGCAGAACCGTTTCGATATGGTTTATTATGGGCGCTATGGCACGCCGACGACGTTTGCGTTTGAGGAAGCGGTGGCGACGCTTGAGGGGGCGGACAAAACCATTGCCATGCCGTCAGGGCTTGGAGCCATCGCGGGGACCCTGATGGCGCTGCTGAAATCGGGCGATCATCTGCTGATGACCGACAGCGTTTATTATCCGGCACGCAAGTTTTGTGATGTACATTTAAAACAATACGGCATCGAAACGACCTATTATAACCCGCTTATCGGATCAGGAATTAGTGAATTAATTCAAGACAATACACGCGTTTGTTTCACTGAAACACCAGGATCTATTTCGTTTGAGGTTCAAGACGTTCCTGCCATCGCAAAAGCCGCCCATGAGCGCGATGTCCTGGTCGTTACGGATATTACCTGGAGCGGTGGCTATTACTATGCGCCATTTGAGAAAGGCGCGGACGTGTCGATCCAAGCCGCAACGAAATATATTGTCGGTCATTCCGATGCCATGCTGGGCACGATCACAATGCCCGAACGGCTTTATAAAAAGATCAAAACGTCTGTTTCGATGGCAGGCTATGCCGCTGCCCCCGATGATTGCTATCTCGGGCTACGCGGCCTTCGCACCCTGTCGACCCGCCTCGCTCGGCACCAGGAAACCGCGCTCACGCTGGCGCGCTGGCTGGAGGCGCGGCCCGAAGTCGACGTGGTGCTGCACCCTGCCCTGCCCAGTTGTCCGGGCCACGAGACCTGGAAACGCGACTTTTCGGGGTCGTCTGGGCTGTTTGGGCTGGTCTTGAAGGACGGATATTCCGACGCTGCGGTCGCCGCCATGCTGGATGGGCTAGACCTCTACGCCATGGGATTCAGTTGGGGCGGATTTGAGAGCCTGATCATCCCCGCGAACCTTTCCGGCAGCCGCACGGCCGCCCCCTGGCCGCACAAAGGGCAAGTGCTGCGCATCCATGCGGGCTTGGAAGACGTCGATGATTTGATCGCCGATCTAGAGAAAGGGCTTGAACGCCTGAACGCGCAGGCGTAATCCCTGATCATTATGAACAGTGTAAGCACCACCACCCCGACAACCACAATTGATCAAGTACTGGACGCGATCAAATTCAACGACGACGGGTTGATCCCCGCCATCGCCCAGCAGGTCGACACAAACGACGTGCTGATGATGGCCTGGATGAACGCGGACGCGGTGCGGGAAACGCTTAGCACGGGCCAAATTTGCTATTGGTCGCGGTCGCGCGGGCAGCTGTGGCGCAAGGGCGAAAGTTCGGGGCAAATCCAGACCTTGAAGGAATTTCGCTGGGACTGTGATGCCGACACGGTCTTGCTCCTGGTCGATCAAGACGGCGTCGCCTGTCACACCGGGCGGCAGAATTGTTTCTTTAATGCCGTGCGAGAGGGCGAAGTGAGCGTAATCGCCGAGGTTAAAATCGATCCTAAAGAATTGTATAAATAGGGAAATAAAATGCTGAAGGTTTTGGGGCGGACATCGTCTATTAATGTGCAAAAGGTCATGTGGGTCGTTGGTGAGCTTGGGATAGAGGTTGATCAGACCAACATAGGTGGCCCCTATGGCGGCAATGATAAGCCCGAGTATCTGGAGCTTAATCCCAACGGGCGGGTGCCGACCATTATCGACGGCGATCACATTCAGTGGGAATCCAATTCCTGCGTCAGGTATTTAGCCGAAAGCGAAGGCACCGGCACATGGTATCCGAAGACCCTACAGGCCAGAGGCTTCGCCAACATGTGGATGGACTGGGCGACGACAACCATCCACCCGCACATGTTCCCGCTGTTCTGGGGGCTGATCCGTACGGCTGAAGAAGACAAGGACCATGACGCCATCGAGGCGGCTCGCGTTAGCCTGTGTGACGTTTGGGGGCTTCTCGACAAGCACCTGGCGACATCCAAGTTCCTCGCCGGCGACGATATCTCCATGGGCGACATTCCAGCGGCCTGTTTTGCCTATCGTTGGCATACGCTAGACATCGAACGCCCAGACCTGCCAAACTTCCGCGCCTGGTACGATCGCATCGCTGATCGCCAGGCCTTTCAACAACACGTAATGCTGCCACTCGTTTAAGGAACCCGACATGAGTCAAGAACTGGACCGCGACAATATTATTCGCCTGCTGAACCAACTGGGCAGCGATAACGATGAAGAAATCATGACATCGGCCCGTGCGCTCCACGCACAAGTAAGCGACGCCAACGTGGATTGGAATGATCTGCTTGTCGGCCAAACCGAAGCCGATCCTATAGCAGAGGAAGACGAGATTGAAGAAGAGGATACTTCCGAAGAAAGTAATAATGGTGAAGAATTAAGCGATTCAGAGGCCAATAAAATAATAGATAAGATATTATCCAATTCTGATATTTCTGAATACTTGAAAGAAGAGCTCGAAGATTACAAGACAGACATTAAAGAAGGCGAATTTGAAGCTTCCGACCGCAGCTATCTTATCGCCTTAAATAAACGACTTTAGTAGGGTCAGAGACGATCCAGAATTTATTCCCATTTTCCCGGGAGAAATACCCGGAAAATGGG